>JAFDJF010000602.1:0-494 GCA_019307645.1 Deltaproteobacteria bacterium | reverse complement strand
TATAGACTTCCGGAGGTATCGCATCTTTAAGTGGATAAGTGACAATCAGATTTTTGGGATCATCAAGCATTTTTATTATTTTGGAAGCCTGAGTTGGTGTAAATATATAGGTTGTTGGATGAGGGAGTTGTTCCGCTGAATAAGCAACGGGTGTCAAAAGAGTTAAGGCAAGGCAAAATACAAAAAGTGTGGCCAATTTAGAACTTTGCATAATGTTACCTCCGTTACCCCAGAAGGGCTTCTGTAAAAAGTTTATGTCAATACGGTCCGGTTAGACGAGACCTATCTCACGACAACCTTCTATAAACACTTCAGAATCAACGTTGGTTCTTACTGAAAATTGAAAGGAGCTTCCGGAATATAACCTGTCTGGCACCAAAATTGGGTTAACCGAAGTTCATGCCCGCAAAAAATTAGTTATGTAATGTCAAGCAGTTAGCTGCTGACCGACTCCGTTTTTGACACTACAGATTCAAATCAACTACAAAATTGTT
>JAFDJF010000601.1 GCA_019307645.1 Deltaproteobacteria bacterium | reverse complement strand
AATATCTGCGTCAGATAAAAATTTTAATCCTCGAAATACTTAATGTATGCCTGCGGTTAAAATTTTTACCTTCCTTGATCTTGGCGAAAAATCCTAGTTTTCGTTCAGACACTAGTTACAAAATACATACTGTGAAAAGATGCTTGACATCGTACTTAAAGCTACGTTATAAAGTTTGACGTCCGGACAAGAAGTCCGGCAATTGGAAACGCAGGTACAATTTTAGATAATTAAAAAAGGCCATGAAGGCTTGTAGGGTTAGAAGACCCCTATAAATCTTTGTGGCTTTTTTTTATTTTTTTTAAAGGGGGAACAGATATGAAAAAATCCGTTGTTTGTTTTTTATTCATTATGTTTGTGCTGGGTGTGTACGGAATGGCTTCCGGTCATTTCGGGATGGTGATTCCTTCGGATTCCATGGTCATGCAGGGGGATAGCAAAAAGATCAATGTAAGGCTGTCCTTCTCTCATCCAATGGAAGTAATTGGGATGGAGTTGGTCAAGCCCGAGGAATTCGGGGTTGTGGCCAACGGTAAAAAGCAGAATTTGCTCAGCTATCTCAAAGAGATCCAGGTGATGGGCCATCCGGCCTGGGAGGTGGCTTATGGGATAAAGAGGCCGGGTGTTTATACCTTCCATATGACTCCAAAACCCTACTGGGAACCTGCTGAGGATTGTTTTATTATTCACTACACCAAGACTGTGGTTACTGCGTTTGGGAACGATGAAGGCTGGGATGATGAAATCGGTTTGAAAACAGAAATCGTGCCCCTTGCCAAGCCCTTTGGCCTCTATGCGGGGAACGTCTTTCAAGGGATTGTAAAGCTGGATGGCAAGCCTGTTCCATATGCCGAAGTTGAAGTGGAATATTATAATGAGGACGGCAAGTCGGAAGCTCCGACAGACTATATGGTAACCCAGACCATCAAGGCAGATCAAAACGGAGTCTTCACCTACGCGGCCCCCAGGGCCGGTTGGTGGGGTTTTGCGGCCTTGAATAGTGCGGGCTACAAACTTGAACATAATGGTGAAAAAAAAGATGTGGAAATAGGCGCTGTGCTTTGGGTCAGGTTCCATGAGTGGATGCAGAAATAGGCGTTGAAATGATAGAAAAAACAAGAAAATTTTTAGGTGATATATGTTAAAAAAGGTTAAGTATTGGATGCTGGTATTTATGTTGAGCTTATGTCTGGGGGACCGTGCCGTTGCGTATGAGGTTACGGATAAACTTTCCATCAGCGGTATTCTGGCAGGGGCGTACCAGTACCAGTCCGTGAGCAATGCGCCTGGTTTCGATGACAAGGACAGGGGGGCGTTGCCTGTCCAGGTGGAAGTTTGTTTTACCCCAACCGAAAATGATGAAATTTTTACCAAGCTGGGATTTGGAACCGGTAATGGGCTGAAAGAAGGGGTGTCTCCTTTCGTGTTTTCAACGTGGGCTGCAGACTTGGAAGATGATGTGAAAGACATCAATGGCAGGGATCGTGACTATCTTCTCACCGCCTGGTACAAACATACGTTCAAATTTGGACAAGACCATGCCCTGGGTATAACCGGCGGTTTGATTGATGCAACGGATTATGTGGATGGAAACGTTTATTCCAACGATGAGTTTACCCAATTTATGAACGAAGCACTGGTAAACGGCCCGAACGGATTTTTGCCGTCCTATGACTGGGGCGGGGCCCTGGAATGGGAATTAGAGCATTTTGCAGTTAAGTTTGTCGGCATGAATGTCGGTGAAAACGATGACGGCAGAAAATACAACTGGTACGGTACTGAGCTGGAGTATAGGTCTCATAGTGCGCTCGGGGAAGGACATTACCGTGTGCTGCTTGACTGGACAAGCGAGGACTTCAATAATCCTGCGGGAGACAAAAAAGAATCACTGAGGTGTTTCATATTGTCATTTGACCAGCAACTGGGTGAGGTGGTCGGAGCATGGGTCAGACTGGGTAAGCAGGACGATGATGCGGCCATTATTTGTGAAAAGTTGTATTCCGGAGGCATCGACATCAACGGCCGGCTCTGGGGGCGCGGGGATGATAATATGGGCATTGGGTATGCGCATTTAAGAGGCGGCAATCTGGATGTTGATCAGACGCACGTGTTTGAGATTTACGCACGGTTCGCGTTCAGAGGCATTTTTGCCTTGACTGCCGATGTCCAGTATATGAAAGATGAGATGAAGCAGGGTGACAGCCCCAGGGGATTTATCTATGGGCTTCGTTTGACAGCCGAGTTTTGAACCGTCAGAATATCTTGTTGAGGTATAAGGTGTGAGGTATAAGGTGTAAGGTTTAAAGAAAACCACTTCTCCAATTGGGTCAGGACCCTGTACCGTGTACCCTGTGCCGTGTACCCTTAGTACATGGGGAGTCAAGGGGGCTTTTATGCATATCTCCGAAGGTGTCCTTTCTGCACCGGTTCTCATCTCCTGTGTAGTTCTGGCCGCGGCCGGTACGGCTGTGGGTTTAAAGAAACTGGACTATGAAAGGATCCCACAGGTGGCGGTCCTTTCTGCGGCCTTTTTCATTGTATCACTGGTTCATGTGCCCATTGGGCCTTCCAATGTGCATCTTATCCTTAACGGGCTCATAGGCCTGCTTCTGGGCTGG
>JAFDJF010000092.1 GCA_019307645.1 Deltaproteobacteria bacterium | reverse complement strand
ATCTTCACTGTATTTATCGACCTTGCGCACTCCGGGGACGTCGATGGTGCTGTAAGAGTAAGTTATGCAGGAAAAGAGAAATGCAGTAGATATGAGCAGAAGTGCTAAAGCTGGGATAATGGATCTGTTTGTCATGACTAATCTCCTTTCATCTTGTTGGTAGAGCGACAATAGAAGCGGCGCTTATTGCTGCCCTAGTTAATGTCATTGTTAGTTGCTTGCTGTTTTCAAAATTTCTCTCAGATGATCTTCCACATAAATTGCTTCTGGATATAATTTTTTCGAATAAAGCCAATTGACTTTTGGGCCAATTGAAAACAATCCTGTATTTGCCCTGGATCCTGGATTAACAGTAAATCGTTTGTTGGATAAGATTCTTGTAGCCTCCTGCTTTGATATTGTCCATTGCTGACGAACTTGCCTCTGTTGCTTATTCTCCAAATGGCACTCCAGTCCTCTCTCTGTCACCTGTATTGTTGTTTGTTGTTTCTTTGTGTCAAAGACCACTAGCTTTGATAGAGGACCCTGTTCCGCTTTCTCATCCTCCGGTAAAAATGGCTCTTGCTCTCGTATAGGTTAAGGTGGACGGGTTTGTCAAGACCATTTTCCCCTCTTTTTTAGCCAGTCGTTCTCCACTTTTAACTGACCAATTTGACGGTAAAGCTCGTCAATAAGTTTTTCATTTTCCTTGAAGGATTTATCTCTCTTGCCTCTGAAAATCTCTACAAGCCCATATCTCCTCCAGGTTCTCGGCTCCAAATTTCCCAGAGAATTTGGAAAGAACCAGCTTATAAGCCCTTATAGAGTTTTCTTTAGAGTGAGATTTATGGTACTCCAGCCAAAGTTTTATTGCTTCTGAGATTTGCATAGCTCTACCTCCTTTTGGTTTGAGATTTATGGAAAGGTTTCCTGCTGTCTCCTTAGCTGTAAAACATCGGTTAGATATATGCAATGAATCCATTCAGATAGGTGAATGGATATAGGAAGGTTGTCACAGTCTGATCTACAAGCTTGAGTCACAGGGCGGAAGGAATGAGTATATGCTCGATTATTAGTTTCATATCCACTTTTCTAAGTTTATATCTACAATTATTCATAACTGAACAACCCTCGTCTATAAGACGAGGGGTTCATAAGGGGTCGATTGGAAATCGACTGTTATCTGTTAACGGGTTCGCCCTTTTGTTCCTCATTATATTTCTGGAGCTGAATTGCCACCTGATCGGTCAGAACTCTTTTCCGATATTTCGGAATCCAAACCAAGTGCGCCTTGAGATTTGTTTTTGTATGGGCTCCAGAGTGTATAAAGTCGCATAGCGACAACTATAACCTTTTCTTCGCCTAAAGGCGAGGGGTTTCAACCATCCCCGAAAGGGACACTAAGCCTTACCGTCGCCGATGAATGATAGCCGAAGTGTTTAAATTGTCATCAGCTACCTTCCGAATTGTGGTATGGTATGGATATCTTTCAAAACGATCTTGGCTTTATGTTTGGGAGCATACCAGCTATCGCCGGTTCGACAGTGGGGATTTTAATCCGAATTCGGTGGCCCTTTTAGGGACGATTGAGAAGCTTATTGCACGGTTTACCTAAACAGCTTTATTTCGGTATAAATTAGTTTGGAAGGTTAAAGGCCGGGCTCGTTGATTTTAAAATTTTTTTGTGTTGAATTCTTATGCATCATTAATTATATGCGCTTTGGGAATTATGCTCCCAGCGAAATGAGTGTTTGCTCTAAGTTTTGACAGTGAAACTAACACGAGGTAGTGACCTGTTATGATTTTTCTGCAGGAGAGACGTTATGGTCATCGTCTTTTGTTGTTTTGGTGCTTACAGATGAGCTTAAATCATATGGATAAACTCTGTCTCTTATCCCCTTATACAGGGAACCTTAAAGGGGCCCTTAAGCTGTGCACAGGAGACGGGCAATGAGTGCTTGGCGACTTCTTGATACTCCCCCTATGACGGCGGCTGAAAACATGGCCCTGGATGACACCCTCCTAGAATTGAAAGGCCGGGGGAAAGGTCCAAACACGATTCATTTTCTGCAATTTTCCCCCAGAGCGGTGTTATTAGGCTATCATCAGTCCGTCAAAGAGGAGATCCGCAGGGAATTTTGCGAGAGCCACGGGATTCATATCAACCGCCGTATCACTGGCGGCGGGGCAATCTTTTTTGATGAGAGCCAGCTGGGGTGGGAAGTGATCTGCGACAAGACTTTTTTCAATACCAAAATCCCCAATATCAACCTTTTCAAGAAACTCTGTGATCCAGTGATAATGGCCCTTGACATTTTGGGGCTCAAATCAGATTTTCGGCCCAGAAACGACATCGAGATAAACGGTCGCAAGATTTCCGGGACAGGTGGCACAGAGTCTGAGGGGGCTTTTCTCTTTCAGGGAACGATACTTACGGATTTTGATGTGGAAACTATGCTGAAAAGCCTCCAGATCCCTGTGGAAAAACTCAAGGCAAAGGAGATAGACTCGGTTAAAGAACGGGTAACTTGTCTCAAGTGGGAGCTTGGCTGCAACCCGCCCCTTGAAGAGGTCAAAACGGCCATTAAAACCGGCTTCGAAACATGTCTTGGAATCCAACTGGAACCCGGTGGACTAACCGGTTCGGAGAAGCGGCTCTTTGATAAGAGGTTAGAGTATTACAGCTCTGAGGAATGGATCAACCAAATAGACCCCAAATTCAAAAGACGCGAAGTGGTTCAGGCCGCTTATAAATCCGAAGCAGGTCTGGTTCGGTTTACCCTTGTGGTGAACCTGCCGCAAATGAAGATAAAGGATCTCTACATAACTGGGGATTTTCTTTCCTTCCCCAGTCGGGCGCTCTATGACATGGAATACATGTTAAGGGGTGTTTCTCTTGACCGGGAAATGATCCACCAACGGGTTCGCGCGTTTTTTGATGAAGGACGTATCAGTATCCCTGAAATGAGTTTCAAAGATTTCATAAAACCTGTTGATCAAATCCTGGAGAAAATCGCAATTACAAAGTACGGTTTACCGCTGGAATATTGTAATCTTATATCTGTGACCAACGGTTCATTTGAGGAGATCCTACGAAAAAAACCTTCCGTCCTTCTCTTACCCTATTGCTCCAAGCTGTTGACCTGTGAGTTGAGATATAAGAAAGCCTGTCAGGCTTGTGGTGACTGCACCATTGGCGATGCCTGGACCTTAGGACGCCGAAAAGAGATAAAGCCTGTCTGTGTGGTCAGCTTCGAGGATCTAATGGGTGAATTAAAGAGGATGAAAGAAGCCGGCGTTTCCGCCTTTATCGGCTGCTGCTGTCAGCCTTTTTTCATCAAACACCTGGATGATTTTAGGGAAGTCGGCCTACCCGGGATATTCCTCGATATTGACAGCACTACTTGCTATGAACTGGATCAGTTAAGGGAGGCTTACGCCGGTCAGTTTACAAGCCAAACCAATATAAATCTTGATTTACTCAAGGCGGTATTGAATGCCCCGGTGGGATAACCGTCTGGTTCGAAGGGCTTATAGAAATGAATCATTGTGATGTATTCATTGTGGGAGCGGGTCCCGCAGGCTCTTCGGCTGCAATTACCGCTGCAAACAGAGGCCTGAAAGTTCTTGTCGTTGAACTCCGGCAGATCGTGGGAGTTCCGGTCCGGTGTGCAGAATTCATACCCGCACCTTTGATTGGAGAGGTCAACCTGGGCCGCCCTTTTGTGGTTCAGTCCGTTGCGGGTATGAAAACCGTCCTCCCGGGCGGGGAGAGTCATAAGACACGAGCGCCCGGGTTTATCATCAGGAGAGATTTGTTCGATCAAACTCTTGCGAAAGCCGCAGAAAGAGCAGGAGCCGAGATACTTGTAGGGACAAGGGCATTGACTTTAGATGGAAGTGAAGTTGTTCTGCGAGTAAGAGACGGTTCAATAGCAAAGGTTAGGGCAAAGGTCATTATCGGGGCAGACGGCCCACACTCCACCGTCGGCCGTTGGATTGGATCAGTCAACAAAAACCTGATATCAGCTATCCAGTGCAGGCTCTCACTGATGCAGCCATTGAATTACACGGAAATCTATTTTGACAAAGAGATCTACGCAGGCTATGGATGGCTCTTTCCGAAGGGTCATGAGGCTAACGTGGGTATTGGCATGAAAAACTCCGGTTCCGAAAATCAATCCGCAGTAGGGGTCTTTGATCGCTTCATCTCCCGATTGAAAAAGGCCGGAAAGGTCAAAGGAGACCCTAAACACCGAACCACGGGATGGATCCCGGTCGAACCCTTGAGGGTGACATCCAGCGATAATATCCTACTTGCCGGCGACGCGGCAGGACATACCCATCCTATCACAGGAGCTGGTGTTCATCACGCCGTCGTTTGCGGGACTATGGCGGGTGAGTCTGCTGCTCAAGCCATCGAAAATGGTGATTTAAGCCTTTTGTCGAGATACGAAACCGAATGGCGTGATCTCCTTGGGGATACGCTGAACAGGGCCTTTCAACGCCGTCAGCTGATGGAGAGGCAATGGACCAAACTCAATGAGATTATTCCACACTGCTGGGTAGCGTTCAAAACCTATTATGGTAACGATTAACAAAAAATTGAAAACAGCCAGAGAGCTATCCTGGAATCATTTTGGAAAAGAGATCATATTTTATCTTCCGGGGATGTTTTCTTACAATGGGTTTTCGGGGAAATACCCGGCCGTCTCTATAACTGGAAGTGAGTGTGTTCTCCAGTGCGATCACTGCAGGGGGAGCATCCTGGAACCTATGATCGGAACTCCCACTCCAGGCGTTTTGTTGGAAAAGGGCCTGCGTCTTGCCGAAAAAGGGAATCATGGTATCCTGATCAGCGGCGGGTGTGATGAAGGAGGCGAGTTGCCGTGGGAGGAGTTTATCCCCGTCATTCGAGAGCTGAAAAGTCGTACAGACCTATATATCTCTATCCATAGCGGTCTCTTGGGTTACCGGGTGGCCCGCGCCCTGAAGGAGGCAGGAGTTGACCAGGCCCTCATTGATGTGATCGGGGATGATGAGACTTATAAGAGCCTTTATCATGTGCCCTTTGGTGTTTCCAGAATTGAATCTTCGATGGAAGCCATGGAGAGGTCCAGCCTTTCAATGATCCCACACATCGTATGTGGACTGGCTTTCGGCAAGATCAAAGGGGAGAGAAAGGCCATCGAGATCATTTCCCACTTTCATGTGGACCAGATAGTGATCGTTTCCCTCATGCCCGTTCGGGGAACGCCGGTCTGGAATGTCGCGCTGCCCGATGCAGTAGAAATAGCTGAAATCATTGCTGAAACCAGGCTCGAAATCCCTCATGCACGCATAAGCTTGGGATGCGCACGGCAGAGGGGAAACAGCACGATGGAAATCCTAGCTATTGACGCAGGGGTGAATAGAATGGCCCTGCCTTCCGATGAAGCAATACAGAAGGCAGAAGATTATGGCCTGGCGATCCGATACCAGAAGACATGCTGTTCCGTCTCATGGGATTACTCCAAGAGCAGGTGGTAAAAGCATGAAAGCGGGTGTAGCGATTCAAAAAGATATGGAAAACCCTGAAAGCCCTGAATATTTGAGAATGAGCCTGGCAGCCGCCATGACACTCGGCTTCAAGCCGGGGATCTTCTATCGCAAAGCAAGGCTACACTGCATCAATCTACTGCTAACCTACCGTGGCGGCTGCGCAGCCAGATGCGCTTACTGTGGATTATCCAACAAGCGTCCTGGCGCCTATAGACGAAAGACTTTCATCCGGGTCACGTGGCCTACCTATCCGTTGCGTGAAATCATCGAGAGGATATCCGAGCGACAGGACAGGGTGAAGAGAATTTGCATATCTATGATCACGAACAGCCGCTCTGTTCGGGACACAAAAGATGTCTGTGTTCAGTTACGATCCAGCTTTGATGTGCCCGTCTCCCTACTTATATCACCGACAATTCTCAACCAAGAAGACCTCGTTGATTTTAAGGCAGCTGGCACGGACAAGGTAGGGGTCGCCATAGACCTGGCTACACCTGAACTCTTTAACCAATTCCGCGGTTCCAGGGTATCAGGGCCGCATGAATGGGGGACTTACTGGAACGGCCTCAATGATGCCATAGATGTTTTTGGAGAAGGAAATGCCGGATCCCATTTCATGGTGGGCATGGGTGAAACGGAAAAGGAGATGAGTGAGGCCATACAAAGAGTCCGGGATATGGGAGGCAAGACACACCTGTTCTCATTCTTCCCCGAAGTGGATTCAACCATGGCGGAGCATTCACTACCTCCGATGGCTCAGTATCGGCGCATTCAATTGGCGCGATACCTGATCGACAATCGGATAACCCGTGAAGGTCGGTTCACTTATAATGTAAAAAATCAGATTTGTGATTTCGGTTTGCCGCCATGGGAACTCGACCGAGTTGTTGATTCAGGGGAACCCTTCAGAACGAGTGGGTGCGAAGGATATGACGGTGAGGTGGCCTGCAATCGGCCTTTTGCGAACTCCCGTCCCGGACCATATATTCGCAATTACCCCTTTCAGCCCGATAAGAAAGATATTTCCCGTATTCGAAGCCAGATGGGACTCTTGAAGAGACCGGGGTGAGGTCTTGTATTATAACATTTTAGATCTTGCCATTATCACACGGATGCGAAAACGTGTATTTAGGTATCTGTAATTCAATACTCATTTCAAATGATTAAATTCTTAAAGATTGCAGGATTCATCTGGTAGTCATAATAATCCAGGTAGGTTCAGGACGATAGTATGCTTGCATTAATAAAATTGATACCTTTTTAATTGTTTTTTTCTGATTTTTGACCAAAGAAAACTTTCTGCATCTGTCATATTCTTTCTAAGTTCTCTGGAAATCGTCTTTAGGTTCCTATTGAATGGAAGCATATCTCTTATAAATCCCCCTCAATCCCCTTTTAGGTTATGTCTTATGAAAAGATGATGAGTGATTACAGTGGGTTGATGATTGGAAAGCCCTCTTTTTCAGCCACCTTCGACAGGCTGTTGTCGGAACAGGCAAATTTTAGGCTTGAATCAATTGAGCTACGAAAAAAAATGGCTGAAGCAAGGTGTATGGCATCAAATCCCAGACCCCAACCAAAAATCTTCACGCTCCAATCTTGGTCCCTTTCATCATGACTAAGAGGGGGATTATCGCGAAAAGGAGTAAGGAGATGATCCTAAAGTCATCTAAAAAGGAAAGCATCGAGGCCTGCTGCTGGATCTCGCTGTAGAGGCCGGCCAGGGCCTGTTTCTCTGCTGAAAACGGGTCGGAGCCTGCGGCCCGAAAAGCGGCGGTTAACGTGCCCAGACGTTCCTGAACGTTGAGGTCCCATTGCGTGACATGGGCGAAGAGGTGGTTTTGATGGATTTGGGCGCCCCGGCTCAAGAGAGTCGTGATCACAGCGACCCCCAAACTTCCCCCAAGGTTTCTCGAGAGGTTGAAGAGGCCGGAGGCTTGTCACATCTTCTCTTTTGGTACCGCCGCCAGGGAGATGGTATTTACCGAGACCCAAATCCATGAAAAGCCCATTCCTAAAAGGACGCGGGGCATCATGACCTGCCAAAAAGAGGCCCCCAGGTTGAGATGGGATGCCAAGAGCATGCCCGAGGCGCT
>JAFDJF010000091.1 GCA_019307645.1 Deltaproteobacteria bacterium | reverse complement strand
TAAGGTAGGGTGCATTGCGTAATCAGGCAGAAGCTTTCGATATGCCCAACCATATCCTGGCAGTAGACAAATCATTAAATACGATTGTCGTGAGATCCAGGTCTGCGGCCTGGCTTTCAAAATATTTTGCCAAATGAAAAGACAAATCTCCCGATACAACAATGGCGCACTTGCTACCAGAGACTCGGTCTTTGCTTTTCTGTAAATTTGATTCAACAAGTTGATTAACGGTTTCTTTTGTAATGTCATTCCTTGTGATTCTTGAGGCATCAAACAATTCCTTGAATCCATCCTTGATTCCAGGGTTAACAGCCAGGGCCTTATCATAGCCAACTAAATCCTCACTTGTAAGCTCTCCTGATGCAACCGCATAAACAAATTGTCCATTTTTTAATAGTTCGTATTCAATTGGCATTCAGTGTTTCCTCAGAAGTACGGCCAATAGGCTGAAAGTTATTACCAGCATGTCACGAATGATTTCTTCGTCATAAAACAAGTTCCTGGAACTAGAAAAAAGCCTCTGAGCCACATACAGACTATGCTCACTCAGAGGCCTAGAAAAAGAGAAAATTTATAAGTTTAAAAATACCACACCAGGAGAAAACGGTCAATAAGGGAGTTTTTTTATTATTCCGTCTTTTGTGAGTTGAGTATCAAAATTTGGTAAAAGGCAAGAAAAAACCCGCCAAGCGAGGGTGTTCAATCCAAAACTTGGCGGGTTTGGGGATGGAGGTTGGACAAAGGGGAAGCCAACCTCGCCAAGTTTATATCGGTAAAATTATTAAGGAACTTTAATAATCCGACCATAAACAAGGGCGTTTAGAGACTATAGTAAAGAAAGAATAAGGTCCCCCCTAATCCAGGCATATTTCCATTAGCGAAAGGCAGTGTCCCTTGCCGCCTGTCTGGCAGTGCATTTGACGCGTCAAAGTATGCGACAAGACTTGAAAAACAGTCATTAAAATTTCAAAACCATGGACAGGTTATGGACAAAACGTCATTTCCTCAAAAATAAAGGGGCAGACTATTTAGCCTAACCCCTTGATATTCCGTGGCGCGCCCAGCAAGATTCGAACTTGCGACCTACGGATTCGTAGTCCGTCACTCTATCCAGCTGAGCTATGGGCGCGTTGAATTAGCCCTTAATCATACGATCTTCTCTCCGATTTATCCAGGTTTTTTTAGCGATTTTGAACATTACCTTGATTGACAACGGACACGACTCAATTTAATTAACGTTTGACAATAAAAAACCTGTCAGGTAGCTTTGTATCATCACTCCCAGTCACAGGAGATAATAAAGACTTTCGCAGTTATCTATCAGACTCCTTTCCGATGCGAGAGTGCTATACCCCGGAGTGAACGCTCTTGACTTCCGCTGAGGTCTCAACCCAAGTCAGTCAAATCAATAGTAACCGATCTGTTCACGTTGGGGCAAAACCGCATGGCTGACATCAATTCTCTGAACTTTAAAGCCCTCCTCGCTAACGCAACCAACCATGTCTTTGATACGATGCTTTCAATGCACATCGAAGCTGTTCAGGCAGACTCTGATATGATCAAGGACAGTTGCCAAATTGTTGGGTCAGTCGGTTTTGCCGGGGAGGTGGCAGGATGTATGAATATCCATGTCGGGGGCGCCTTTGCCCGACAGATAACTGCTGCCATGCTTGGCGAGGACTCTCAGGAGGTCGGGGAAGACGCCGTATTTGACGTAGTTGGTGAGTTGAGCAACATGATCGGCGGGGATGTGAAATCACGCCTCTGTGATGCCGGCATGCCCTGCATTCTTTCAATCCCCACTACCACGAGTGGAAGTAATTTTACTATTGAATCCCAGGGCTGGAGCCGGCATGAATTTCTGGCTTTTCGCAGCGATGAGCATATTGCCCTTGTGGAGGTGTATGTGAAATTAAATAACTCAATGTGATTCTGGAGGATAGTAATGGCATTGAAAGTTTTGACGGTTGATGACAGTAAGACCATTCGCATGATTGTGAAAAAGGCATTCAATACATTCAAGTGCGAACTTTTTGAAGCAGAAAACGGTGTGGAAGGTCTGTCAATTGCCGGACGCGAAAAGCCGGATCTGATCATCCTCGACATCACCATGCCGGTCATGACGGGGACCGAAATGCTGGGAAAACTGAAGGTTGACCCCCTTCTGAGGGATACACCGGTTATCATGCTGACGGCTGAATCGGGGAAAGAGAACGTGATGAAGATCGTTAAAATGGGTGTCAAAGATTACATGGTAAAGCCTTTTAAAGGAGATCAGTTAATCGAAAGGGTAGCCAAGATTTTCACGTTGGAGGAGAAGAAAGCTGAAGACGAACCGGTAGATACGTCCAGGCTGTATTTTACTTTTGACGGGGATTTCAATATTCTGACCATGCCAAAGAAGATAACCCGAGGGATCAGTTCAGATATCGAGGGCCATTTAGATAATCAAATCAAAGAGATGCTTGATAATGGGAAAAACAAGTTCATTATGGATATGTGTAAAGTGCAGGAAATCAATATATCTTTGATAAAGTTGATTCTGTTGGTGGTTCAAACCTGCAATAAGTCGAATATTGATGTTCGAGCTGCGGGGACATCAACACTGAGCGACGGGCTGAAAGAGTTTTCAGAAACCAGCGAACTTTCGGTCAGCGCTTCAATCGACCAGGCAAAAGGAGCCTTTTAACCTTCCCGGCTCTGAGGCTCCCCTCTCAGGAATAACGATTAATGATTCTTTCAATAATAGCGGTTGTAGAAAACCCGGTTACAAAGGGGACCCGTTTAACCACTCCGCCAGCCGCTTTAACCGCATCTGCTCCGATAATATCCTCCTCCGACCAGTCCCCGCCCTTCACAAGTATATCCGGCATCAGATACTGAATTACTTTGAGGGGATTATCCTCGTCAAAGACAAGAACCATGTCCACGCAACTGAGCGATGCAAGCAGTTCCGCCCTTACCTGTTCATCAAAGATCGGCCTTCCGGGATCTTTTATAGTCTTGACAGATTGATCGCTGTTAACCGCAACCAGAAGATGATCCCCCAGCTCCCGCGCAGCATAAAGATAACGGGTGTGCCCTGGATGAAGGATGTCAAAGCAGCCGTTTGTAAATACAACTTTACCGCCTGAAGCCCTGATCTCGGCACATGCTTCCTTTGCCTCTTCCAGTGTTTTTATTTTAACCAGGTATGATTCCATCATTCCAATTGTTAACGGTCAGTTGCCGATTGTCAATAGGTTAACGATTGACCGGGATTATCAGTAAACCCTTATCAATTCCAGATTAACATCTAAAAACCAGCCCTGGCCAAAACCAGACACAGGACATTTTTACAGCCGGATTTTGTGAGGGTCCTGGCGCATTCGTTCAACGTATTCCCGGTGGTTGCCACATCATCCACAAGCAATATGGTCATCCCTTTCACTGCATCCGGATTTTCCACCCGAAAGGCTGCCCGGACATTTTTACGCCTGTCTTTCTTTCCAAGGCCTGTCTGGGGCAATGTGTATCTTACTCTCCTTAAAGATAAAAAATCCAGTTCCGTATCCAGATGCTCTGCCACATGCCTTGCCAGAAGAAGACTCTGATTAAAGCCCCTTTCCCTCAGCCTCTTCGGATGAAGAGGCACCGGCATGGTCAGAAGGTTATCTGATTTCTCAACCAGGCCTTCTGCAAACTGCGAAAGGAGCGGCCCCAAAGAATCGGAGAGGAAGTTTTTTTCCCCGTACTTGAACTGGTGTATGGCTTCCATGATGGCGCCCCTGTAGATATACCGGGCATAGATTGCCTCGAAAAAGGGCTTTTTCCTCAAGCAGTCTTCACACGTGTGATCTTCCTGCGTGTCTGTAATAAAAGGGGTACAGCATATCGGGCAGAGGGGTGATGAGATTTGTCTGAAATCAGCAAAACAGGCACGGCAAAAAAATTTTGACTGGTTTTCTAAATCATCATTCCCAAGGAAGTCGCCGCAGACATGACATCTCGGCGGATAGACGATATCAATGAAGTTTCTAAGTATGTTCACTTCTTTGCCTGTTTAACAAACGCCTCAAAAGGGCAGTCCGGATTGATGCCCGGGCATGCCTCCTTTGCCAGTTCCCAATTGTCTCTGTCATTGACTATTGCCGGGAAAAAAGGCCACAGGGAACACCTGTCAGGTTTGGCGGGGTGGATCAGACAGCTTTTTTCCTTGTCATAATAGAGGCAGAACCCGTCCTGCCCGGTCCTTATATATAACCGGCCATGTCTTTCTTCACAGCACTGGGAGGCAAACATATCCGGGGTGATCGCAAGAAAATCGGAGATCCTCTTTACTTCCTCTTCTCTAACAACTATACCGCCTTCACCATAGCAGCACTCCCCGCATGTGAGGCATTCAAAGGCTTTCATTATTTCGTCTTTCATGAAAAATTTTCAGGGCTCCAGTCAACCAGCAGCCTCAGCCGCCTGCCGCTTCTTTTTTCCCTGTAGATAAGGTGCCCGTTTTTTATCCCGTACTCGAACAGATCCCGGGTCACCGCCACATCCTGTCTGCAGTATTCGGTCAACTTTTCCATCTCACCGTTTCGGAACCATTCCACAGCCTGAAGACCGTCCGCAATTTTTCCCCTGTTCAGGGTCTCTTTGGCCAGATGGTCGAGGGAAAGGCGAAAACCGAGCCGGTTGTAGACATCTTCCAGAATATCAAAAGTGGGCAGGGAGTTCAGATCCATGGTGGTATACGCGCCCAGCACCCTGTAGTCAAACCTTTTGATGTTGAACCCCACGATCAGATCGGCCTTTTCCAGGTGGGCCAAGAGGTCATCAACACGATCTTCCTCATAGACGAAAAAGCGAGCTTCCAGGCTATCATAAACAACCGCAACTGAGACCCTCATCAGGTGCGTGTTCTGCCATCCTCCCACGTCCCGGGCAAGCTTCCGGGTTTCAAGGTCAAAGACCAGCATTCGAGGCGCCTTCTCTTCTTCAAGGGGCGCATCCTCATCCGGGGGATTTAATGAAGGATGTATTTTTTCCTTTCCGTTTGAGATATCGCTCAAAGGAATATGCCCTAAAAGGCCTGCAAGGATTAACAGGGCAGACTGCTTGTCCAACGGTTTGTTGCCCGAACCACACTTTGGGGAATGGATGCATGACGGGCATCCGTCCTCGCATTCACAGGCCTTCACGTGCGTCATGGTTTTCTCAAGCAGTTCAAGGATGATCTCAAACCCGCGCTGGGCAAGGCCCACCCCTCCCGGATAGGCATCGTAGATGAAAATGGCACTCTTTTCCACCTGCGGATGAAAGGGATAACAGATGCCTCCGATATCGTTTCTGTCACAGAGGGCAAAAAGGGGGAAAATACCTATGGCGGCATGCTCGATGGCATGGATGCCGCCCATGAAATGCAATCCCTTTGCCTCGACAAAATCCTTCAGAACCGGCTCTATCTCCACCCAGAGCCCCCGGGTCTCAAATGTCTGAGGTGGCAGGTCCAGGGGAAAGACGCCCATCAATTTCTGGCCTGTTAAGCTCCTTTTTTCATAACCCGTGACCACCTCGGTGACCCTGAGCTCGCCTTCGCGGACCAGAAACTGGCCCTTTGGCCTGCTGCGGAGGACTTTGATTATCTCCGTTTCTTTTTCGGTCTGAACCCGTGTAAAATACTTGAGATCCGAGCGATGAACCACAATATCTTTTTTGTCCAGGATGAGGCGGTCGACCGCATATTGACGGGCCCGATGAAGATAGATTGCACCGGGGTGACATTCCTTGAATGCCCTGTTTCCGTCAATGGTGCCAATGGCCTGGCCGGTCTCCTTTTCAAAGATTGTGTAAGTCTCGCCTGCAGAGCGGATGTTCACAAAACGCTGAGGGTTTCGTTTTCGTGACACCCACGCCGGTTCACCGTCGGCTGTTCTGCTCAAGGCGCCCAGTCTTTCCAGGTTTTCCAGGTGCACGGTGAGGTCCCTGGACCAGAACGCTTTGTCTTTGAGTGTGATCGGCTCCTCTGCTGCCGCACATGGCAGATGGGCTTCTACAACATACGGGTTATGCGGGTCCAAAACAGCGGCCTCAAAGGACCTTTCAAAGAGATCGTCCGGATGCTTTATAAAATATTGATCCAGGGCATCGGGCTTTGCCATAAGGATTATCATGGATTCCCTTCCCGCGCGTCCCACACGCCCTCCCCTCTGCCACGTATTGATGATGGTGCCGGGGTAGCCCACCAGCAGACAGACATCCAGATATCCGATATCAATGCCCATTTCCAGGGCACTGGTTGAAACGACACCGAGCAGGCTTCCTTCGGCGAGCCTTTTTTCGATTTGCCTTCGTTCTTCCGGCATAAAACCCGCGCGATAAGAGCTTATCTTTTTCCTGAGTTCAGGAGCCAGCCGGGAAACCCAGACATGGATCAGTTCAGTGACCTTTCTGGACTGTGTGAAAACGATGGTCCGGAACCCCCTGCGGACACAGTCTGCGAAGAGCTTGGCCGAGGAAAAATTGGGGCTCGCCTCCGGATTCAGGAAGATGAAGTGCTGGCCGGCCCTCGGCGACCCTGCCGACCGGACCACCTCAAGCCTTTCTTCGACCAGCATTTCTCCGAAAGCCCCGGGGTTGCTCACTGTGGCCGACAACAGGATGAATTGCGGGTCGGAACCGTACATCCGGCAGAGCCTCTTCAGCCTGCGTATCACCTGATTCAGGTGCGAGCCGAATATGCCGCGATAGGTATGGACCTCGTCCAGGATGACAAAAGAGAGATTTTTCAGGAGATTTTCCCAGTTCTGATGGTGCGCCAGAATCCCCCTGTGGAGCATGTCAGGGTTGGTGAATAGAATCTGAGGCATGTCGGTCCTGATCTTTTTCCGCCTGTAAGGTGTTGTATCCCCGTCATATATCTCTGCCGAAATCTTTACGTCCCTTATCTCATTCAGCCACACAGCAAGGTTTTTCAATTGATCATGCTCAAGCGCCTTCAGGGGAAAGATGTACAGGGCCGTTGCATCCCCCTGCACAAGGATTTTTTCAAGAACCGCCAGATTGTAGATCAGGCTTTTGCCGCTGGCAGTAGGGGTGGCGACCAGGACATTGGCCCCCTGTCTCAGATGGCCGAGGGCCTCTGCCTGATGGCTGTAAAGCCTGTGGAAACCGAGACGTTTCATTGCATTGAGGATATTGATATGAAAGTTCGGTTGCGTTCCGTAGACCGGCGGTCTCGGGGGAAGATATCGGTGGTAGACAAATGCGTCGCGAAAATCACGATGAGTTCTGATAATCTGGATGTAATCGGAAAGCTTCATTTGTTGTAACTACTCAGGTTCAATGGTTCACGGTTCAGGGTTAAAGCGATGAAGGAGGAGCTCTATTCTTTAGACAAATACCCTGTTCATCCGATTTTTTGACAGGCCAAACGGTTTGGCACACAAAGTCCAAAAACCACGCTATGTCGCTCTGGAAACATGAAGAAAATCCCGCTAA
Organism: Deltaproteobacteria bacterium; assembly: GCA_019307645.1. The sequence continues at coordinate 152 of JAFDJF010000091.1, read as the reverse complement.
ATCGAGATTAACCGTGAACCCCTGGCCCAGACCTGGCATAGCAAGATGCGGCGATGGAAAGCCATGTGACATGTGATCATAAACAATTAAAGCTGTTTCATATGCGCATTCCGTCGCGCCAGGGCAGGCGCTGAACCCTGAACCTAACAACC
>JAFDJF010000090.1 GCA_019307645.1 Deltaproteobacteria bacterium | reverse complement strand
AAGGGGCTTTTTCCCTATTGACAACATTTAGCAAGTATGATACATATTTATTCTGTATTCCCCTGAATTGTTCCATATCGTCCACATGATTTCTTGTTTGGAGGTAATAACCATGAAAAAGATATCAGTATTTTTATGTGGGCTGTTCGTGGCGGAGCCGTCCCCATCCCCTCCGCAATCTGGCTTTTTAGTGCTGGCTTTATTGGCCTTGCTGGACTGCGCAGAAAATTCAGTGGGAAGAATACAAAATTGACCAATAGATTATGATATTAAACTTTTGTTAAAGAGAAAAATGAGGAGAATGATGAAGCGGACATTAATTGCTATTTTAGCAGGGTTGATATTATTTAGTATGACCACCATGGCCTCAGCAGCAATATTAACGTGCTCGGCAAGTAGTATTGAAAGGAACGATTACATTTTTTTTAAATTCACTGATACCCCCCTCGCAACTGGACCAGGCACATTGATAATAGACGTTTTAGGCGATTATATGCAGGACGATTCATATGTCGAGATGGCCTTCGGCTTAAGGTTAAGTCCCAAGAGCCATGGGAATGATATAACATGGAAAAATACCTGGTACAGAGATGAAGCAGCTAGATATGATGAAAAGACGGCACCATATTTCAGGGACTCAATGGTTATAAGCCAACAAATAGCGACAGAGTATTTGGTCGAATTGACGAGTGAACGCCATTTTAATGGACGATTCTTTTCTAATCACGACAACGGCGCATTGAAGAATCAATGGGCGAAGATGAACATGACCCTAATATACCAAGATTGGGTTATCCCTGAACCGCCGGAAGTTCCTATCCCATCATCATTATTTCTTCTAGGAATAGGCTTGGCAGGGCTAGCCGCCATCCGCAGGAATTTCAACAAGGTTTAATGCGCTTATCCGGATGGTCTTGTAAAAATATGTAAATCGCTAGCCCTCTGTTTCCCTTACCTTAAGCCTTCGGCCTTCAGTCTATCTAGTGCCCATCCATAAATGGCTATTTTGTCAAATCTCTGCGTCATGCTCAGATTTTAATCCTCGAAATATTACAATATATTCACCCCAAGGACACTTACTTCGTGGCGCCTGCGGTTAAAGTCTTCACATTCCTTGACCTTGAACAAAACATCTCATTTCTGGATGGACACTATCTACCTGAGTCGTTACAAAAATGCCTTATTCAAGGGCAAGTAAGTAAGACCGGAGCCCGATGTTTTTTTTGTTTTTTAAGCCAATTTTGTCTCTAATATTTAACCTGTGAAATTCAACCGTCCTGGTAGAGAGGTGCAACATCACAGCTATCTCTTTTGTTGTGTGGCCACGCCTAATAAGGTCTGCTATCCGAATTTCTCCGGAAGTAAGGGGCACCAATTGCAGGGACAATGACCGCGTAAACGGTGAAATGATATCATCTATATTTGATTCAATGGCTTGCATGCAGGCCCTTTGTTTATCAGTCAACTTACTGTTCTTCATTTGTTCAATATGCGGGACAAGCAACTCCCTGAAATTAAATAAAATTTTCTCTTCAAGCTCGCCTTTGTCCTTATCTCTTTTCTCCAATAAGACCTTTAGTGCGGCATTTGTTTCTTCGAGACTGGCTGTGCGCTCTTTTACCTTTCTTTCCAGTTCGTTACGAAGTCTGTGGAGTTCAATTTCCGACTTCTTCTGTTCATGTATATCCCGCACATTGCCGATTAATGCCGCAGGATTACCGGTCTCATCAAAAAATATCGTATGGGTGCTGGCCACCCAACGGTAACCCAAAGTTTTATGTTTGAAGCGAAGCTCATTATTGAGTTCTCTTATGAACGGATTTTTCTTCAGGGATTTCTTGATGCGTTCAATCATCATCTGATAATCCTCAGGGTGAATACAGTGGCTAAATTTTTGGAATCCCATTGCGTGCAATTCTTCAGGAGTGTATCCAAATATTTTTTCAGATGATGGGCTTATATATTCAAATGTCTCTGTATCCAAGTAGGCCGTATATATGACATCATAAGAATTCTGAAGAATGAGTCGGAACTTTTCTTCACTGTTTTTAAAAGAACTCTCCGCTTGAAACCAACCTCCACTTTCGCGTTTGATTTGTTTTTTGGTATCTGCCAATGCTACCGTTATGGTTTTCATCGATTGTTCGAGTTGGTCACAGGATTCTAATAGATCGTCAAGTGTGTTCGTAATCTTTTCGGTCTTAGTATGTCCATGGTCCAAATGCTCATTAATCCTCATGTTTCCACCTCACGGATTGGGATCCGACATCTGCGTTCCCCGGGCTGATTATGTTCGTGAATTCGTAGGAATTAGTTTTTGCAGAAGAACTTATTTTTATTAGACAACTATACAAAGTTTTTCAATCACTTTCAATCCGCCGCTTGAATGTAATTGAGATACTTGAACAATTCAGGCGCTAAAATGCTTGAAATTTTTTTTTGAAAAACATATAAGCTACATTCGTGTATGTAAGTTGATCCTGCAAAGGGGGTAAAAAATGTCAATTGGTGAGATAACGTTTGATGATCGTGTTGCAATTATTACGGGTGCAGGGGGCGGACTTGGAAAGGCCTACGCCCTTGAACTCGCCAAACGGGGTGCCAAAATCGTGGTCAATGATCTGGGTGGTTCCACTGACGGCACAGGAGAGGGCTCTGCTAGTCCTGCAGACGAGGTGGTCAATGAGATCAAGGCACAAGGCGGGGAAGCGGTAGCAAACTACGACAACGTAGCCATACCCGAAGGCGGCGAGAATATGGTTGAGACCGCGATGGATGCCTTTGGCAGGGTCGATATCGTCATAAACAACGCGGGAATTTTAAGAGACCGGTCATTCCTCAAGATGGAGCCCGAGGACTGGGATGGGGTCGTGGCGGTTCATCTGAAAGGCGCCTACTGCGTAACCCGACCGGCCTTCAAGGTGATGAAAAGTAACAATTTCGGCCGTATCGTAATGACTACTTCCGGTGCAGGTCTATACGGAAATTTCGGGCAGACGAATTACACTGCCGCCAAAATGGGCATTATCGGGTTGATGAATACACTCAAGCAGGAAGGTGCAAAGTATGACATAAAGGTGAACGCCGTGGCCCCTTCAGCAGTCTCGAGGCTGACAGAGAGTCTGTTGACGCCGGAGATGCTGGAAATGATGAAGCCTGAATTTGTCGCACCCATGGTTGTGTACCTTTGTTCAGACAAGTGCATTGACACGGGAAACATCTACAATGCCGGGGTCAGCATCTTCAGCCGGGTGGCCATTATGACCGGACCCGAAGTAAAAGTAGGTGACGGGGTTGCGGCTCCCAGTGCGGAAGATATTATGGCCAGTATGGACAAAATCAATTCCCTGGAAAATGCAAAGGTGTATCCAACGCTTACCGATCAGATGATGGCTGCATTAGGTCTTGCCGGTGAGAAGTAGGTGTATGCCGGAGTTTTACGTATTTTTGGAAAACTCTTTGATGAGGAGGTCAATTTTATGGCAGAACAATTTGAAATTACAGATGAAATGCGGGCTGTAATCGGAAAAGAATCCCCGCCCTGGACCTATGAGGTGACGACCACCAGCGTGCGCGCCTTTGCCAGGGGTGTCGGGTACACGGATCCGGTCTATTATGACATCGAAGCCGCCAAAAAGGCCGGCTACCGAAATCTCCCCGTGCCCCCCACGTATATCGGGACGCCGGTTTTCATCCCGGGGAAGTCGGATGATAACTTTAGTGAGCCCATGGAGGGATCGCCTACATTAGAGCACGGACTGCCTAATGTGCTGGATGGCGGTACGGAGGTTGAGTACTTTGACACGATCTGCGCCGGAGATACGCTCATTGCAGTTCGGAGTATATCAAGGCTCGACTTAAAAGACACCAAATCCATGGGGAAAATGCTCATTATGACTATTGAGACCGTTTTCAAGACCCAGGAAGGCAAAAAGGTTGCTATTCTGCGACAGCAGGCCTTATTCTATTGATGGAGGGAAAAAAATGACTCTGAATTGGGAGAGTATTCAAGAGGGAGATTCACTGCCTGAGCTGTCTAAAAAGCCGGGTGTGACCCAATTGGTTAAATATGCGGCAGGGGGCGGAGACTTTTACCCGTTGCATCATGACTATAATTTTGATTATGCCAAGGCCCTGGGCTCCATCCTGGTGCACGGTAAGTTTAAATATGCTGCCCTTGGAGAACTGGTTTCCAACTGGCTAAACCATCAGGGACGTGTTAAACAGATTTCCTGCCAGTACCGCGGTATGGACTATCCGGACAAGGAATTTGTCTGCAAAGGGACTGTGGGACGCAAATGGGAGGAAGCAGGCGAGAAGCTTGTGGCATTGACGCTGTGGTCGGAAGACGAGGAAGGCAAGCAGACGACCACGGGAAAGGCCACCGTGGTTTTTGACTCATAATATTTCAACGCCTGACCACTTTTGCATTGAACCCTTCCTGCTGCAGTTTTTTGGTCAGTTCTGTCGCATCTTTCTCTGTCCTGAAGGCCCCGATTAAGAGTCTGGTTCTGTTATTGTCGGGTTTGTCTGGAATGCTGTATGTCAGGTATGCTTTCGATCGAAGGTCGGCTTCCAGCTTTTTCAGTTCCGGATCTGAATCGAAAGTCCCGACCCGAATTGCATAGGGCATTTTGGCCTCAAGCGGATGGAGACCCTTAGGCCCCTTTAATTTCGAAGCGGCCTTCCGTGTCTCCTCTAGAGTCCTGTAGGAGCCTATGAAAACACGGTAATACTTGCCTTTTCCGGAAATCCGGGCAGGGCATACAAATGCAGGAACCCCTTTTTTCCTCAGTTTCACTGCAAAGCTGTTCGCTTTTTTTCTGTCCTTATAAGAACCGAACTGAATCGTATATGGATAAGCGTCCGGCGCAGGTGCCGCTATGCTCCCTGTACTCATCATCGTACTTATCTGCCCGGGTTTTTGTTTTGTAAGAGGTTTCAGATTCTTAATGAACTTGCCATTTTTCCATTTACCTTCATACATACGACCATCAGGGAAGGTCATAATCCCCTGTCCAATGGCCTTACCATCTTTAAAATGATCAACATATCTAACGCTGTCAGAGTAGGTGTAGGTCCCTTGTCCATTTTTCACGTCATTCTTCCATTGACCTTCATATTTACTCCCGTCAGGATATGACATCGACCCCTGTCCATTTCTCTTATTTTCTCGCCACTGGCCTTCATATTTACTACCATCGGCAAAGATCATAACCCCCTGACCGTGGGTCTTGCCATTTTTAAATTGACCTGTATATTTATAATTGTCAGGGGCGATATAAATCCCCTGCCCATTCTTTTTACCCTCTTTCCACTGACCAACATATTTCCCACCGCCGGGATATGTGTAGGCCCCTTGTCCATTTCTCCTGTCATCTTTCCATTGGCCTTCATATTTACTCCCGTCAGAATATGTCATAATCCCCTGACCATTTTTCATTCCATCCTTCCAGTGGCCTTCATACACGCCATAACTGTAGGTCATCGTGCCTTGTCCATTAAAGTGGCCATCCTTCCATTGACCGGCCAACCTCCCACCGTCAGGAAAGCTCAGAGTTCCCTGTCCGTTTCTCTTGTTATCCTTCCATTGGCCTTCATATTTACTGCCGTCAGGGTATGTCATCGTGCCGTGTCCATTCACACAATCACCATTTGTACATTCACTAAATGTCTTTGCAGGTAAAAAACAAATCGCTAATAATAAAAATATTACAATTACTTTCATTGAACTCTCCCTGTCATCATTCTTAATACATAAAAAAGCCTCTCAAGGCCATAAGCCAGGAGAGGCCTGAAAATTTGATAAACCTATTGGGAAATTTTCCCGGCTTGAATGTCACTATAGTTCTTTGATCTTTTCGGTCAGCTCAGGCAGGAAGTCAAGGATATCCGCTTCAATGCCTATGTCAGCCACCTGGAAGATAGGTGCTTTGACATTTTTGTTGATTGCAATGATAAATGGATTGCCTTTGAGGCCGGCCAGGTGCTGGAACGAGCCACTGATGCCACAGGCCATATAGATCTTGGGTTTTACAGTCTGGCCTGAACTTCCCACCTGGCGAGGTTTTTCCAACCATTTAGCGTCCACGATGGGCCTGGAGCAGGAGACATCAGCGCCCATAGCCTTTGCCAGATCAAATGTGATTTCCATATTGTCTTCGTCCTCGATCCCACGTCCCACTGAGACAAGGACTTCAGATTTGGTAATGTCAACATCTCCCACCTCGGCTTCAACAATTTCCAGAAAACGCCGACCGGCCCCGGGAAGATCACCGGCCATTGCCTCGTCGGTTTTGTCAACGACCTGTCCACTTTCGCTTCTTGTTTCATCTGCCTGAAACGCCCCGGGCCGGATGTTGATGACGGCACCGCCGGAGATATCGCAATTCATATGCGTACTGACCATGCCGCTGTATTCCTCGCGGACTGCTTTGAGGGTGTCACCCTCAATGCCTTCAAAGCCAACAGCGTCTGAAAGATTTACGGCATCAAGTTTAATGGAAAGCCCGGGCGAGAGATCCATGCCAAAATGTTCATGGGGAACAAGAACGATTGCGTCCTGAGGCAGGATACGGACAAGCAAACCCCGGATAATTTCAGCATTGGGGTAGGAAAGGGCCTGGTTGTCAATTTTCCATATCTCCTGATAGGCAGACGCAATCTCATTGCATACCGCCTCGAGTCCCTGGCCTGATCCGCAAATGATTGCTGTAACGGATGCATCCGGATCAATTTTGCCCGCCGCTGTTATCAGTTCAAGGGCTGTATCATCGGCAACCCCTTCCTGGTGAAGTATATATGCAAAAATTTGTCTTCCCATTATTTTAGCCCCCCTTTGGATCTTAATATCTCAATCAGCTTGTCCAGAATCTCATCGGTGCTGCCCTCCAGCATTTCGGCACCTTCTCCAAGTTCCGGCACAAAATAATCCACACGCCTTGCCTTTGCACCGGTTTTCCCGACAGCTTCGGGAGGGATACCGAGATCACTTGCGCCGTGAACCGGGATTTCCATGGATGCAACCTTCCTGATTCCCCGGATGCCCACATAACGCGGCTCATTGATACCGGTCTGAATTGAAAGGACACAAGGAAGATCTATCTCATTCATCTCCAGGTTCCCGCCCGCGATTTCGCGGCCGATTTTGATCTTCTTGTCATCCAGAACTTCCAGAGAAGCCACTGGCGATGCATAAGGCAGATCCAGCATTGCAGCCAGCATGCCGCCCACCTGCCCGGCCCCGTCATCTGCCAGGACGCCGGTTAAAATCAGGTCGTAATTTCCCTTTTCGATTTCCGCCTTCAGAATCGTGGCTATCCCTTTTCCATCAGATTCGTCAAAGGCATCATCTGAAATCAGGATTCCCTTATCCGCGCCCATGGCAAGCTGTCTTCTGATGACTTCGTTTGCTTCATCTTTTCCAACAGACACAACGGTTACCGAACCACCCAGCTCATCACGAATCTGGATGGCCTCTTCGACGGCGTAGTTATCCCATTCATTGACAGAGTATACCAGGTCACCCCGTTCAATGTCTGTTCCATCTTTGTTTACCTCGATTTCATTTTCCGTGGTATCCGGAACCTGTTTAACGCATACCAAAATTTCCATGTTTGTCCTCCCTGTTGTTACATGTAAGTTTCGTA
>JAFDJF010000600.1 GCA_019307645.1 Deltaproteobacteria bacterium | reverse complement strand
GTATTTCAAGAGAGATTCTCTTGCAAGCTTCAAAGCAATTCAATGTAAAAGAAGCAAAGCTTATCCGAGCGCTCCATGATGCACCCTCTTTCTTTGATCGTTTCAAACATGGAAGAGAAAAGTTTACTGCCTTCATTACCGAAGTTTTTTTAGGGCATATTAAAAAAGACAACGTAATCTACCACGGACTAGCAGGACATTATTTTGCCAGAGGAATCCCAAACGTTCTAAAAGTGAGAATCAACTCAACTTTAGAGGAAAGAATAAAGGAGGAAATGAGACGCGAGAACATTTCAGAAGAAGAGGCGCGTTACCTCTTGATAAAAGACGATGAAGAAAGGCGAAAATGGAGCATAAGCCTTTATGGAATCGATACTCATAATTGTGAACTTTATGATGTTGTCTTACAAATTGATAAAATGACGGTGAATGATGCGGTTGAGATTTTGTTTAATGTCGTAAATCGACCTAGTTTTCAGACAACGCCTGAATTTCGAATGATTTCAAAAGATAAGTTTTTAGCTGCTAAAGTATATTCAGCTATAGTACACAAATTTCCTGTAGCTAATGTAAAATGCAAAGATGCAGTTGTCTATGTAAGCGTTGAATCGGACTTATCTCAAGAAAATAAGATATCCAATCAAATCAAGGTTCTGTTGGAAAATATCGTAGAAATAAAAGAAGTTGGTGTCGGCGTAATCCCATTAGGAACAGATTAAATAAACACCAAACCAGCAATATATTTCATGATCAACCTTAACTCAAAAAATGAGGGCAGGGTCATTAATTTGGCCCTGCCTTTCTTATTGTCCGCCTTTTGAATACCTGCTCCTATGTAGGTCAACATTGTCAAGTTCTTTTATTATCTGTAAGGCATCCCGGCGAGCATAGTCATGATGGCCGTGGTGGTTTTTTTGTCTATATAATCTGGCCAATATGGAAATTCCAGATCTGTTGTCGAGATAGGGTTTTCATGCACGATTCAGCAGTGGCGGCTATCATAAATCAAGACAAAACCGGCTATCCGAATTAAGCGGAAACACCGTAAAACAAGGCCGCCATGCCCAATGTTACGATAGCGAAGATGACGGTCATGCCGGTACCGGCTTTCACGTAATCGATGGTTTTGTATCCACCCGGCCGCATGATCAAGGCATTGACCTGGTGTGTCGGTAAGATAAAAGTGTTGGATGCGGCTACGCCCACTATCAGTGCGGCCACTCTGGGGTCGGCTCCAACCTGGGCGGCCATATTCATGGCCAACGGCACCAGGAGGACGGTTGCGCCCACGTTTGAAGCCACCAGGGTAAAAAAGGTGGTCAGCAACCCGACAAGGAACATTAGCATGAGAGGCCCCAAATCACCCGTGACGCCCAAGAGGGAAACCGCAATATATTGAGCAGCACCGGTTTTGTCAAAAGCGAGCCCCAGGGGAATGAGACCGCTCAGGAGAAAAACCGTCATCCAGTCAATGGCCGAATAGGCTTCATCAATGGTCAGGACCCGAGTGAGTACCATGCCAATCGCACCGCTCAGCAGGGCGATGGACAGCTGAACACCGAACCCCAATGCCAGTGTCAGGGCCAGCGCCAGACAGCCGAGGGCATAGTACGTCTTTTCAGGTCGGGTGATTTCATGCTGGATATCCTCAGTAAACACCAGGCCCAGCTTCTCTTTAAGGAGCGGGAACTTGGCCCATTGGCCTTGGAAAACGATTGCATCGCCCTGGCGCAACTTCATGTTGGAAATGTTGCTCAAATGAATCTTGTTGTCCCGGAAGATTGCCAGAGGGTTCACCTGATACCTTTTTCTGAAATGTATTTCCCGCATCTTCTTTCCGGCCAGTTCAGAATGCGGTGTTACAATGGCTTCCAATATCCCCGCGTTGGCGGGCGACAGGTCCTCGCTGAAAACATCCAAATCCTGCTTAACAGTAAAGCCCAGGTCCCGGGCCAGTTGCTGAATGTGTTCACTGGTGCTGATAATTCCCACCACATCCCCGGGTTCGATGATATCGGACCAGGTGGGGGCCAGCAGTTTGCGTCGGCATTTATCCTTGGCAATGCAATCCACCGTGGCATGATACCGGGGTCGCAGATTGAGCTCCTCCAGGGTTTTTGTCTCAAAATCTTCCGGAACCGATAGTTCAAAGATTTTTCCAATCCGTTCGCCGTAAATATCATCCAGGTATGAACTCATGAAGGAGCATTCATCTTCGTCTTTGCAGGCTGGCAGGATGTTTTTTCCCAAAAGGATAAAATACAGGAGTCCGGCGGCCACCAGTGCCAGGCCGATGGGAGTCACGCTGAACAGGCCGAACGGTTCGAATGGCTGGCCGGTTACGCTTTCAGGATGGCTGATCCACCACGACTCCATCAGGTCGTTCAGGAGAATCAGGGGGCTGGAGCCAACCAGCGTCAGACAGCCGCCGATGATCCCACAAAACCCCAGGGGCATCAGGAGGCCGGATATGGGAATATTCAGCTGTTTGCTAATTCGGGTAGTGGCAGGTAAAAACAGGGACACTGCCCCGATGTTCTGCATGAAACTCGATATCAGGGCCACGGACCCGGCAAGCAGGACCATAATCCTGGTTTGACTCTTGCCGGCCATACGGATGATATATTGGGATAAGA
>JAFDJF010000599.1 GCA_019307645.1 Deltaproteobacteria bacterium | reverse complement strand
TAAAAGAATAAAAACACGAAACCCTAATATCTTTTTCGCGGTTTCGTACTTTCGTGTTTTCGTGATTGCAGTTGAGTTTTTCGGATATCTGACAACTCAATCGCCGAATCGAAGGAGAAACAAACCATGATTACTGCTGAACAGAAGCCCATTAATGAAATCCGGGGGATGATCGCTCCTTACAAACGGATACTGGTCCTGGGCTGTGCCTCCTGTGTTGCCGAGTGTGCGGCAGGAGGCCAGAAAGAGACAGCAATGCTGGCATCCACTTTGCGAATGAAAGCAAAGATGGACGGAAAGGACGTTATTATTGAAGAGCATACATTAGACCGTCAGTGTGTGAATGATTTTGTCGTTCTCTTGGATGACATCATCGAACCGTATGATGCAATTCTTTCTCTGGGGTGCGGTGCCGGCGTACAGGCTGTTCAAGAAATGTATCAGGAACTGCCTGTGATCCCGGCCCTTAATACCGAATTTATTGGAGAAACAAAGGCCCAGGGCTTGTGGATGGAAAACTGTCTGGGATGCGGCGATTGCATGCTCTATTTTTTTGGCGGGATCTGCCCCCTGGCGCGTTGTTCGAAACAACTCTTTAATGGCCCCTGTGGCGGGTCTGTAGATGGAAGGTGTGAGATTGACCCTGAAGTTGACTGTGCGTGGCAATTAATTATCGACCGGTTGTCAAAATTCGGGGAACTTGAAAGACTTGAAATGATTTATCCGCCTAAAAACTGGTCCAGGAAGCAGGGAGGCGGGCCGAGAAAAATCATCAGGGAGGATCAGCAAAAGTGAATGACATAAGCCGGTTAAAAAGAGTGCTTGAAAAAGGTGATTTTGCGGTGACCTCGGAATGCGGTCCCCCTAAAGGAGCTGATCCGCAGGTAATTGCCAGAAAGGCTGAATTATTGCGGGGAAAAGTGGATTCTGTAAACGTAACCGACAACCAGACAGCCATTGTCCGGATGTCCAGCCTGGCGGCCTGCAGCCTGGTGAAGGCCGAAGGCCTTGATCCCGTGTTGCAGATGGTGGTGAGGGACAGAAATCGGATCGCACTCCAATCAGACATCCTGGGAGCATCTGCCATTGGAATCAGAAATGTATTGTGTCTATCCGGCGACCACCAGAGTTTCGGTAATCAGCCGGAAGCGGTGGGCGTCTATGACTTGGATTCCATCCAATTCCTTCAGGCGGTGAAGAACATGCGTGATGAAGGGATCATTGTGGGCGGAGAAAGCTTAAGCAAGCCTCCTGAACTGTTTATTGGGGCCGCTGCAAATCCATTTGGTGATCCTTTGGACTTCAGAGTGGTACGTCTTGCCAAAAAAATAAATGCAGGCGCCGATTTTATCCAGACCCAGTGTATATACAACCTGGATCGATTTGAGACCTGGCTGAACAGGGCCAGGGACAGGGGGCTTACGGAAAAGGCTTATATCCTGGGTGGGGTTACGCCGCTTAAATCTTCCGGAATGGCAAAATATATGAAAAATAAGGTTTCGGGCATGGATGTGCCGGATGAACTGATTAACCGGATGGAAGGTGTTCCGAAAGATAAACAGAGAGAAGAAGGAATCTCGATCTGTGTTGAGACCATTCAAAGGTTAAAGGAACTGCCGGGAATCAAGGGGGTTCATATCATGGCCATTGAATGGGAAGATGCGGTTGGTGATATTGTCGAAAGGGCAGGGTTGCTGCCAAGACCCGCCTTTGATGACGCGTAGGGGGAAGGTATGCCGGAAAAATATGTGATTCATACAAGCCCCGTTCCCAATCGTTTCAGGCCTGTTGCCAGATCAGGGATTATTGCCTGGGAAGAAGGCTGCCTGAGGTGCGCAGTTTGTGTGAAGGAGCAGTGTATTTATGATGTTTATTACAAACGAAATCTTGATTCCCGTCATATGATCGACTCTATTGACAACCAGTGCATGAGCTGTCTCCGATGCGTTCAGGGCTGTCCCAAGGAGTTGATTCACAAGTCCCTGAATCCAGAGTTTGAGGCCATGGGGGATTCTTTTTTCACGCCGGAAATAATCTCCAGCTTGTGGTCCCAGGCTGAAACCGGCAAGATCCCGGTCTCCGGTGCAGGATACCCCGGACCTTTTTGCGGGCCGGGATTTGATTCCATGTGGACCGATATGTCCGAGATTGTCCGCCCCACAAGGGACGGCATCCACGGTCGTGAGTACATCAGCACGGCAGTAGATCTGGGCAAAACCCTTGCGCATTTAAGCTTTGATGATGCAGGCCGGCTGGCCAAAGATACGCCTTTACTCGTTGATATTCCCCTGCCGATCATACTTAAGGTGCCCGGTTTTGGCGCAATGACGGAACAGACAATTCTGGGCTGGGCCATGGCAGCCAGAAAGCTGGGAATACCTCTGGCCATTCCTCAAAATGATATCCGCAATATCCCTGATGAATTGAATCCCTGGTTGCTACCCATGCTCGAATCTGAACCTGATCCTGAAATGATTCCAGAGGGAGTTCGCATCGTTGAAGTGCCCTGGACCGACGCTTGGGAGAAAAGTGTTGCTAAGATAAAAGGCGCATCACCGTCCCTTTTGGTTAGCGTAAAGGTCTCCATGTCGGATGGTATGGATGAAAAGGCCCTTTCATTGGCCCGTGCGGGTGTGG
>JAFDJF010000089.1 GCA_019307645.1 Deltaproteobacteria bacterium | reverse complement strand
CGGCCTTCCTTTTTACGTCGGATGTCGGGCCTATAGCATGGATTGGAGGAAACTGCAATTTCAAATTATTCTTTAAAATATGTAACTACCCAGGTTCAGGGTTCCCTCCGGGCCGTAGGCCCTATGGGCCGGAGGCAAGGTTCAAGGTTCACGGTTAAACCCGATTTTATCGGAATTTTCTTCATGTTTCCAGAGCGGCATAGCGTGTTTCCTGGACTTTGTGTGCAAAACCATTCAGCATATCAAAAAGCCGGATGAACAGGGTGTTTGTCTAAAGAATTGAGTCCTTTCTTCATGGCTTTTAACCTTGAACCCTGAACCGTGAACCTTATAACCTGAGTAGTTACTAAAATATTTGACCAATTTTCCCATATAGTGTATTAGGAATAAATCCAGCCACAATAATTTGAGGTATTTTCAACATGCTTGACCTTAAATATGTGAGATCCAATCTCGGCAGCATCAAAGAGATGTTAAAAAACAGGGGCTACGACCTGGACCTCGCGCGTTTTGAGACGTTGGACCGGGAAAGAAGAGACCGATTAACCGAACTGGAAGAACTTCGGCATCGGCGGAACCGTGTCAGCGACGAAATCGCGGCCATGAAAAAGAAGGGTGAGGACGCCACATCGGTTATCGCTGAGATGAAAGGGGTTTCTTCTATTATCAAGGAGAAAGAGAAGGGACTCCCTCAATATGTTGAAGAACTGGACCGGTTGCTGATGGTTATCCCCAACATGCCCCACGAATCCGTGACCGTGGGGAAGGATGAAAATGACAACCCCGTTATACGGACTTGGGGGGAGATCCGGAAAACGGATTTTGAGCCTATGCCTCATTGGGATGTTGGAGAGAACCTTGGCATACTGGATTTTTCACGGGCTGCCAAAATTGCAGGGGCCAGGTTTGCCCTTTACAGGGGTCTTGGCGCCAAACTTGAAAGGGCTCTTATCAATTTTATGCTCGACATCCATACCCGGGAGCACGGGTATACGGAAATCCTGCCGCCTTTTATGGTAAATGCGGCTTCCATGACGGGCACCGGCCAGTTGCCCAAGTTCAAAGAGGACCTTTTTAAAATCGAAGGCTGGGATTTATATCTGATTCCCACAGCAGAGGTTCCTGTCACCAATATTTACCGGGAGGAAGTCCTTAACGAGGAGGATCTCCCGATTTACCATGTTGCTTATACTCCCTGTTTTCGTTCCGAGGCTGGGTCCCATGGCAAGGATACCCGCGGGCTCACAAGGCAGCATCAATTCAATAAAGTAGAACTTGTCAAATTCACGCTCCCTGAGAAGTCTTATGATGAACTGGAAAAACTGACAGGGAATGCAGAGGAGATTCTGAGACGTCTGGAGCTTCCCTATCGTGTGATTTCTCTCTGTACCGGTGAATTAGGTTTTTCTGCGGCAAAGACATATGATCTTGAGGTCTGGCTGCCGGGTCAGAATCTGTACCGAGAGATCTCGTCCTGCAGCAATTTCACTGATTTTCAAGGCAGGCGTGCCGGCATCCGTTTCAAGAGAAAAGGTAAAACCGGCACTGAGCTTGTACACACCCTAAATGGTTCCGGTCTGGCCGCGGGAAGGACCGTGATAGCTATTCTCGAGAACTACCAGCAGGCGGACGGCAGTGTTGTTATACCCGATGCGCTCAGGCCTTACATGGGAGACATTGAAGTCATAAAGTAACCCAGGTTCAGGGTTCAAGGTTCACGGTTCACGGTTAAACCCGATTTTATCGGGATTTTCTTCATGTTTCCAGAGCGATATAGCGTGTTCCTTGGACTTTGTGTGCAAAACCGTTTGGCATATCAAAAAACCGGATGAACAGGGTATTTGTGTAAAGAATAGAGCCCTTCCTTCATCGTTTTTAACCTTGAACCCTGAACCGTGAACCTTATAACCTGAGTTATATGATATCTAAGAGAAATTATCCTTCGAACTGGCGGGATTATCAGAGAAAGCTTCGTCGTGCCGAAAGGAAAAGGTCCTTTCTGCGCAGACTTCCCTCGTTGGTCTTCTATTCCGGGTGTGCAATTCTAACCCTGATGCTCGTGTGTTTTTTGGGCGTATGGATCTCGGCGTATCGAAGTCAGGCCGGCATACCGCCTTCTGATGTTGGAAAATCGTTTGTAGAATTCAGGGAGAAACTGGACAGACAGAATATATTGAAAGACCTGGATCTGGATACTGCTCAACTTTCGGATCATATTGTTCTTAAGAAGGGAGAAGAGAGCATTACCATAGTCTCATCACTGGATTCGTCTCTTCAAAACTATATCATTCGCCTTCTTCGACGGTCCAGAACACTGCAGGCGGCTGTGGTGGTTTTGAACAGCAACGATGGCCGCATCCTGGCCATGGTGAGCTATAACAGGGATGGAAGCAGCAGCGATCTTTGCCTGAAGGCAGCCTTCCCTGCAGCCAGCCTTTTCAAGATCGTTTCTGCGGCGGCGGCTCTGGAGTCCGCTGGTTTCAAGCCGGAAAAAGAGGTTTTTTACCGGGGCAAGAGGCACACCCTTTACAAGGCACAACTCAAAAAAACCAGAATCGGGAAATATACTGAAAGAACAAGCTTTAAAAGGGCATTCGCTACATCTATCAATCCTGTCTTTGGAAAGCTGGGGATCTATGACCTTGGCCAGGATGTTATGGCCGATTATGCCGGTAAGTTTCTTTTTAACCACA
This sequence comes from Deltaproteobacteria bacterium, assembly GCA_019307645.1. Next base: position 4,988 of record JAFDJF010000089.1, on the reverse strand, counting down.
TCATCCCATTTGATTTCCCTGTGGAGATGAGCACTGTTCAGGTGCCGGAGGAGGATTTTGGGTTGGCTGAAATTGCTTCCGGGTTCAATAAAAAAACCACAATATCGCCTTTGCACGCTGCTCTGTTGTCATCGGTTGTTGCCAACAATGGGGTAATGGTTTCCCCATGGCTTGTTGATCATGTTAAGAACGGGTCCGGTGAACTCCTCTATCAGAGAAGACCAACCCGGCTTTCCCTGTCTGTGAGCGCCAGAACCGCGAAAAACCTGAAGGTGCTCATGCGTGACACAGTCATTTACGGGACATGCAGGAGATCTTTCCGCCCGCTGCGAAGAAAAAAGGCCTTTAAAGATGTTGAACTGGGGGCCAAAACAGGTACTATCAATGAGGATGCCGACCAGTTCAAGTATGACTGGTTAACAGCCTATGCACTTTCTAAAAACAGGGAAAAGGCAATATGCATCTCTGTCCTGAGCGTTCACTCAAAAAGGTTGGGCATACGGGCAAATGAGCTTGGGCGGTATATCATCAATTATCATATGACATCAAGTTAAGGGATAAGTACGGCATACGGTGCACGGTATACGGTACAGGGTGTAAGGTGTAAAGCGAAAAGATAAAGACCATATTAACCCGGCAATTAAATATGCAAATCCAATTTGGATAAACTGATAAAAATAAACGTTAAGCCTAAATAAAAGATGAACGTCCAACATCGAACATCGAACGTCCAACATCGAACATCGAACGTCCAACGTCGAATTGTGGTACGCCTCACCGCACCGCAAGCGGCATCTCCGACAAGCGGCATCTTCGACCGGCGTGTCATTTTTATAAAAATCAACGGAGCAAAGCGACTTCATTCTTCGACGTTCGATGTTGGACGTTCGATGTTCGATGTTCATTTCTTGTTTTGTTCCTTTTTTTAATTGCCTGGTTAATATACCGTATACCTTTCACCTTAAACCTTCTTTAAAGGAGATAACACCATGTGTGGCATTATATGTTATGTGGGCCATAAGGAGGCCAGACCCATTCTTCTGGATGGGTTGAAACAGCTTGAATATCGCGGTTACGATTCTTCGGGGTTTGCTATACGGGACGGGCGCCATATCGACTTTCACCGGGCAGTTGGGAAGATTTTTGAACTGGAAAAAAAGGTGGGTAGCCTGGACATAAAAGGGTCTATCGGTATCGCGCATACCCGGTGGGCAACTCATGGTGAGCCGACAGAGAAAAATGCTCATCCCCACAGGGACCAGGACGAAAACGTATTTGTGATCCACAATGGGATCATCGAGAATTATCTTTCTCTTAAGAGAAGAATAGAGAAGCGCGGGATCGTGTTTAGATCCGAGACAGATACGGAGGTCCTGGCCCAGCTGATCGGGCTGAATTTCGATGGAAATCTCAGTGAGGCCGTCAGGGAGGCCATGTCCCAGGTGGAAGGGACGTTTGGAATGGCCGTTATACACAGGGATGTGCCGGACGAGATTGTGATTGCCAGGCGGGGCAGTCCGCTTATTATCGGGGTCAGCGACGAGGGGCATTTTGCAGCATCCGATGTTTCGGCCATGGTCAGATATACAAACAAGGTGGTTCATCTGCAGGACAATGAGATGGCCACCCTTACTTCTGATGGCTTCTCCATTTCAACGGCGCAGGCCAAGCCTATTAAAAGAGATACTGAGACCGTGGAATGGCGGGCTGAGGACGCGGAACTGAATGGCTTTCCACACTTTATGCTGAAGGAGATCTATGAACAGCCTGAAACCATTCAAAACGCCATAAGGGGCAGGCTCGAACCGGGAGAGGGTGTCCCCAAGCTGGGGGGAATCATGCCGGTATGGGAAAGGCTCAAGGAATGCCATCACCTGGTTATCGTGGCCTGCGGGACCTCCTATTATGCCGGTTGTATCGGCAGATATGTTTTTGAAAAACTCACGGAGATTGACGTGGAGGTGGAGCTTGCCTCTGAGTTTCGCTATCGAAAACTGAATTTCCCTCCAAATACGTTTATCATTGCATTGAGTCAGTCGGGAGAAACTGCCGACACTCTTGCAGCGATCAGGGAGGCCAAGAGAAAAGGGGCGAGCCTTTTGGGGATCGTCAACGTGGTGGGCAGTTCCATTTCAAGAGAGACGGAGGCCGGGGTCTATAATCATGCCGGACCGGAGATAGGGGTGGCTTCAACAAAGATTTTCACATCCCAATTAACCATACTGACACTACTGGCCCTTTTGCTGGGACGGCACCAGAACATGTCACTGACTGAAGGGGTGGAGACGATTCGTGCACTTCGGGCCCTGCCGGAACAGGTAAGGACCGTGCTCTCTCAGGACAACCATATACAGGCGATTGCTGAAAAATATTACAGCTCCAGCAATTGGCTTTTCCTGGGGAGGAAATTCAACTACCCTGTTGCCATGGAAGGGGCGCTGAAACTGAAAGAAGTCTCCTATATCCATGCGGAAGGATATGCCGCGGGCGAAATGAAACACGGCCCCATTGCACTCATCAACCCTGATATGCCCACCGTTGCCGTCATCCCCAAAGATGATATGTATGATAAGATGATAAGCAACATCAATGAGATCAAAAGTCGAAAAGGGCCGGTGATCGCCATAGTCACTCAGGGAGATGAGAAGGTAAGAGAGATGGCAGATGAGATAATTGAAATTCCTGCCACCCTCGACTATCTGAATCCGATTCTCGCCGTAGTTCCATGCCAACTCCTTGCCTATTACTGTGCCAACCTTCTGAAGAGGGATATAGATAAGCCGAGAAATCTGGCAAAGAGTGTAACAGTGGAGTAGGCGGGCGCTTATGGGAGACCTTTGAAAAACGCTCCCTTTTGCACCAACTCGGCGTCAGACTCAAATTTTAATCCTCGAAATACTCAATGTATTCACCCCAAGGGCACTTACTTCGTGGCGCCTGCGGTTAAAATTTGAGCCTTTCTTGATTTGGCACAAAATTGAGCATTTTTCAAAGGTCTCTATGGGAGAAAGAAAAAACGGGGCTGTCCGAATTACCAGAAGCGCAGGCCGAATCGTGCTTTTCCCTTTTTTTTGCTTAAAAATAGAAGGTGCTGAGAATATCCCCCGGAAAAGCGCTTTCGTCCTTTTGCCTAAACACCAGCGGTGGGAAGATATTCCCCTCGTAAGCCTTGCCTCTCCAAGGCCCCTTTACTTTGTTGCCAAATTCGAGCTGTTCAAAAATCCCATCAGCAGCTGGTTTTTAAAGTCTGTCGGCGGCATACCTTTGAATCGTCAACGCCCGGTGGAAAGCAGAAACTCTCTTAACTTAGTGATTGAGCTTTTAAGAAGAGGGGAGGGGATTGTTGTCTTTCCTGAAGGCACCTACTACAAAAACAGAATGGGGCGCGGACATTCAGGCCTGGTCAGGCTGATACTTTCCCGTTTATCCCCTCCGTTCATTCCCGTTGGTGTTAATTATTCTCGGAGAGGCCGGCGTGCGCTGGTTCGGATCAGATTCGGGGAGGCGTTCTATGCGGATTCGGAAGTGTCTGCGAGCGTAATCCTTGACCTTATGATGAAGGAGATTGCACGGCTTTCAGGGTTGGGTTGACTGCTGTCTGTGAACAAAAGGAGAAAAATAGATGTCGGAAATTGAAAGTGTGTTTGGGCGAATAGACGGCTACAGAAAGGAAGTCATTCGACTTCAATCGGCACTTACCTGCAGGGTGGCAATGGGGCCCGAGAATGGGGGAACGGGGGAGCATGAAAAGACAGAATTTGTAAAGGGGCTTCTGGAGGCATTGGATCCGGATGTTCTGGAAGAATTCAGGGCCCCTGATGAAAGGGCCCGGGACGGGTACCGACCCAACTTGATTGCGAAGTGGGATGGTGATCAGAAAGGGCCCAACGTGTGGGTGCTCAGTCACATGGATGTGGTCCCTCCCGGAGACCTGGGACTGTGGGAAAGTGACCCATTTGAGGTCAAGGTGGATGGAGACCGTATTTTCGGCAGGGGCGTTGAAGACAATCAGCATGGATTTGTCAGTTCCTATCTGGCACTGAAGGCCATTGTTGAATCGGGACAAAAGACGAAAAGACCCGTAGGCCTTGCAGTTGTAGCAGATGAAGAGACCGGTTCCGTTTACGGACTGCAGTACCTTCTTGCACATCACAAGGGATTTTTCAGTGAAGATGATCTGATAATCGTTCCGGATGGAGGCAATGAAGAAGGCACAATGATCGAGGTGGCCGAGAAATCCATGCTCTGGGTGAAGTTTACAGTCACCGGACGCCAGTGCCATGCCAGTACACCCGGAAAGGGTAAGAACAGTCTCGTCGGGGCTGCCAGGATGATTCTTGAGCTGCAGAAGCTAAAGGAACGATTTAGCCTTTCGGATGAGCTTTTCAGACCTTCCGTGTCTACCTTTGCGCCCACGAAGATGGAGGCCAATGTCCCCAATGTAAACACGATACCGGGAAGGGATGCCTTTTATATGGATTGCCGGATACTTCCGCAGTACGGGGTCGATGAGGTCCTGGCTGCAAGCAGGGAAATTGCTTCAGAGATCGGCAGCGAGCTTGACCTGCAAATTGAAGTAAAGACGGCCCATCGGGAGGATGCCGCCCCGCCTACATCGGCTGATGCACCGGTGGTTCAAAGCCTTACAAGGGTGATTAAGAAGATCAGTGGGAAAGACGCAGGACCCGTGGGCATTGGTGGGGGGACAGTTGCTGCATTTTTGCGAAAGGCCGGACTGCCTGCCGCGGTGTGGTGCACAATGTGCGACACACCTCACCAACCCAATGAATATGCCCTCATCTCAAATATTATAACGGATGCCAAAATATTCGCATGTCTTTATATGGGGGAGGACTTCTAATGCATCTAGTGTTCATCCATAAATGAGGATTTTTGTTCAAGATCAAGGCATGCGAAAAAAATAACCGCAGGCATATAGTTGATATTCCGAGGATTATTTTTTGAGCATAACGCAGATATTGGACAAA
>JAFDJF010000088.1 GCA_019307645.1 Deltaproteobacteria bacterium | reverse complement strand
CTGCCTTATCGACAACGGTAACCTTCAGGCCGTTTTTCTTTGCCCAGTAAGCTGCTTCTGTTGCAGCACCACAAGCTGTAAACCCACCACCAACGATCAGGAGGTCGGTGCTTATTTCTACTGTTTCAAAATTTGCCATATCTATATATGCCTCCTTTTAGTTATTTTGAGGGGACGTCACATCCCAGTGATTCGGGTTCTGTTGCCAGACAATGGCTGCTGAGGTCATCATGAGTGGCATAGCCTGCCAATGGATCGGCTGAGCCTTCTTCGGTTGTCCTGATGGGGAACTTGAACCTTTTCAGGCTGCCATCACGGAATTTGATCGTCCACATGATATCTTCGGAACCGCGCAACGGTACAACGCTTGCTCCCAACGGAATAAAGTCGGCATAGCCGCGTACGTCCATGGCCTGCTGGGGGCAGATCTTGACGCAGCACTGGCATTCCCAGCACATCATGGGATCCCTGTTGTATGCCTTCATCTTCTCCATGTCCAGTACCATCAGGTCGTTCGGGCAGATGTACATACAAGCAGTCTTGTCCAGCCCTTTACAACCGTCACATTTTTCAGTAATTACAAAACTTGGCATTATGTTACCTCCTGAATTAACGAGTTAAATGTCTTCTTAGGTTTTGGTGGATGATACTCCTTTTTGTCTTTGCACCCCCTTTCATCGAATTTAGGTAACCTGTCTTTGATCGGTTTAACAGAACCGAAAACTTACCTCAAAAATACCCAATTTGGTACTTTGTGCATTTTTTAACAAAGTGCTTTTTACATCTAATTTTTCATCAGTGTCAAGAAAAAATGATCGTGTGACTTGAAAATTATTCGGCGAATACCGGGCATACTGTATGGAGTAGGTGCAGAAATACAAAATACAACATGTGGGATTGCCAAAAAAAGGCCGTACAAAGGTTTTTTGGCACTTGAAGAGGCTTAACTGCAAGAAATCAGATTGATCTTTGTGTGTTCATCCTGTAAGATGTCACAATTATTCAGGCAGGGAACAATACTGAGATCGTCAGCCGGTTGAGTCATTGAGTCTCTGAGCGGTAATCATTGATAGTCATTCAGCATGGCAGAGCAGAATGCACACTGACTTCCCGATTTTCAGTGAAATGATTTTTATATAATAACAACAGGTAGTTAACAGGCTAACTTAAGAATTTTCAGATAAAGGCTGGCGCCCAAATCCCGTGCCTTGTTAAGAAATGCGGGTCTGCAGTTAACGCCGTTGATATTCAGTCATTCATTACACTTTCAGGGCCAGAAAAGATTATGCCTAAAATCATTTTCTTCGGGAAATCGGATGTTGGTCTCAAACGCACGAACAATGAAGATGACTTTGTCATCAGTTCCGAACTTGGCTTTTGTCTTGCGGCCGACGGCATGGGCGGAGCGGCGGCCGGGGAACTGGCAAGCCGCTTCTTTTCTGAAACCGCGACAGAGGTTTTTTCAGGGTCGGACAGTCGGACAGGAAAAGAAACGCTCGATCTTGTCCAGAAGGTATTCAGTTTTGCCAATAAAAGGATATTGGACCACGTCAAGGAAAGCGCTCATCATCAAGGGATGGGGTGTACCGCAGAGCTGGTGGCTTTTTCTGATGAGGGTTTTGTTCTCGGCCATATCGGAGACAGCAGGACATATCGCCTCCGGGACGGCCAGCTGAAACAGCTTACCCAGGATCACTCTTTTGTCCAGGAGCAGATAGATCAGGGTTTGATCAGGCCGGATGAGGCCAGGAATCATCATCTCCGTAACGTCATCCTTCGGGCGGTCGGTGTGAATGACAATCTGGCCCTTGATCTCCTGAGGGGAAAAACATATTCCGGCGATTTATTCCTCCTTTGTTCAGACGGCCTTACGGATATGGTCGATGATTCACTTGTACATCAGGTGCTTTCTTCTGCAGCCCCCTTACCTCAAAAAGCGGATGCGCTTGTTGACTCGGCCAAATCTGCAGGAGGTGATGATAATATCACTGTGGTTTTGTCCGAAGTGGTATGATTTCCTGCCCGGGTGAAAAGCGGGTTGTTTTAAGGGTTCGCGTAAAAATGAGGTGTTTAGAACATACCGTGTTTCCAACAGACCGTAATTTTGAGTCGCGATATTGTCGTTGACGAAGGCCATGGGAAATGCTATGTGAAACAGGTACATAAGATCAAGGCATGCGAAAAAAATAACCGCAGGCATATAGTTGATATTCCGAGGATTATTTTTTGAGCATAACGCAGATATTGGACAAAAAGACCATTTATGGATGGGCACTAACTATACTTAAATGCGAATCGCTCAACAGCCGAAGCACTTAATTTTTTCTGCCTTTTGTTTCCATAAACCGTCCTTGGTAGTTTTTAAATTGCGACACATGGGTATAAACCGTGCAGAGATTCTTGTTCCTTTCGAGACTGTGCACATTATTTTCGCTCGCCTTGATCTATTCCAAACTGAAACGTTTTGAAACTGGCTCGAAGATGTGCCGTTTATTCGTTTGATTATTCTTTTAACTTTGTTCGGCATTCCATACGGGTATTGGCGTGACCATACGAAAGCACAACTCACAGTCACTGATTCCTTATCTCGATCCTGACGACAGCAAATTTTTTTTAAAAATACCGATACGATCAGAAGATCCGGCTGTTTTTGAAAAGGGCATTAACCCCTTCATTATGATAACTGAATCCGGGCCTCTTGCTCGCATCATGAAAGGGCAATTTTCGACAAATGCCGGAAGTGAAATGAGACGGGTATTCCTCCTGCTGCAAAAAGATGAATATCATTTTGCAAAGGATGAATTACTGCCTGTGAATAACAGGGATATCGACCATTTCTGGCAGGAGGCCTTTTCGCTTCATTCGGGTAAAAAGCAAGATGATTTCATGCTTCTCTTATCCGACCAGATCAGTAATGAGGGACGCCTGTTACCTTTCCAGCCCTTGTTTTTCTGCAAAGTGAAGCAGAGATTTTTTCATCCCCTTTGCCCGGCGTGCGGCTCCGCACTTCAACAGTGCTATGATGATGACCTGTTGAAGCGTTTTGGATTGCAGCCATATTCGACTTCCACAAAGCGCTATCTGTTTTGCCCCTTATGTTTTGATTCTAAGGGTAAATCGGATTTTTATACCGTCTCATTAGAGAGCACTGATCCGCCACTGTTGAAGGATCGTCTGGATTTGATTAAGGAATTTGGCGGCATTGCGGAAGACAGTGGCCACCCGGCCCGGTTTCCCTGTGAGGGATGCCCCACCCGTCCGGAGTGCTATGGTGCAGAGGGCCTGGCTCTGTCAAGAATCGTGCCATTTTCTTTTTATCCTTTTTTTATGCTGATTTTTGATACCATGTCCGTTAACGCGGTCGATTTCCTGTCTCTAATCTCGGGGGCCTCCTTTGAAGAACTGGAGACACATCTTGAAGGGAAACAGGAACCCGGCAGGATAAATTGCCTGAAGGATTTGCAGCGAAAAAGCCCGGTAAGGACGCCTTTTTTCTTTGACAGGGAGGATAGATATTTTCTGGAAGTTTTGTACCTCAAGATTTCCTTTTTGAGTGAGTTTGTCCAAACGATTTTACCCGAACTTGACAAGTTTAGGTATCCGGATTTTGGAATATCTATGGATCGAATTTGGGTCAAATTTGCTGACCAGGGGGGGCTGTTGCCCTTTTTCTGGGATTTCAAAGTAACGCTTATGGATATAGCAGGGAGTTCGGCCGGAACGCCTGCTTTTCCGAAAGTACCGCCTTCATATGGTCTCCATTTTCTGGGCCTTGTCTGGTTCTACGCATTACTGGGCAATAAAAAACAGGAGATGTCAGAGGTATATGGCGTTATCGGGCAGGCAATGGAGGAAGCGGCATCAAATGGGGATGTGGGCATGAACAGTATATTAAGAAACGGATACAGCCCTGTTTTTTCTCCTGAAAATATTTTCTGGAATCCGGACGTCTGGAAGGGAAAGCCAATTAATGATACCTGGAAGGGCCTTTGGGAAGAATCCCTTGGTCTGGGATTGTCGTTGTTGCGGGCCGGCCTGAAAGATAGTCCTGAATGGTCAAAGGAAAATTTTTTGCAGGATTTGGAGAACATCAGAGAAAATGTTAAAGACAACCTGTTCCAGCAAAGGGCTGTTGTTGTACAAGAAGAGCCCGGACAGGAAGACCCGGCCATTCAAAACATTCTTGCCGGGATTATGGAAAAATGGAGCAGGGACCTTGAGATAAGACAGGATGAGTCGGACGAAACGATTGTCTTGCCGCCGTTATCCCATAGCGCCTCTGCGCCTTCTGAAGGCATGTTGCAGGATGATGAGGATGTGCAGCATACGGTTGTCCTTTCCCCGGATGGTCCCGTAAGAGAGTCCGCTCCTCCTGTTCCGGAAGAAGGTGGCTTGAATGAAACGGTCATTCTCTCGCCCATGTCCGGCGAGGCCCCTGCTGCTTCTGAAGGCATGTTGCAGGAGGATGAGGATGTGCAGCACACGGTTGTCCTTTCTTCAGACGGCCTTGTAAAGGAGTCCGCTCCGCCTGTTTCGGAAGCAGATGGGCTGGATGAAACGGTTATAATTTCACCGGATGATCTCAGGGAAAAAATCCCTCACCCTGTTCAAGCAGAGAATGACTTAGGCGAGACAGTCATCCTTTCCCCAGGAGGCTTAAGCAAGGGAGAACCGCATCCTGCTCAGACGCAGGAAACTGATATCCCGCAGACAGTGATTATTTCTCCATCAGATTCAGAGAAGTTGAGACTTCACTCCGATTCGTCTGCGCAGTTGCCGCCGGAAGAGGGTGGTCTTGGGAAGACAGGGTCGGTCCTTTCCGAAAATGATGAAGAAAAACTCAAGAAAGCTCCGGAAGTCAAGAAGGCTGCCTACGAACCAGACGAAGACGAGCCCCTGGATGAAACCGTTATAATGCGGCCGGGTGGCGCCGAGGAGAAGGGATAAGGACATGAGCAACCAGTATCCCACAGGGCAACTGGCCCAAGAAATCAGGCATATCTATCAGTCAGATATATCCCGGGCTGAGGCTTTGATAGAAGCGCATCTGGGGAAAAAACTGACGGCGCTCACTCCTGGCGGCCGGTTGGAGCTGCTTGAGAAGCTGAAGGATGAATTCAATGGGGGCCTCACTGACGCATCCGGAAGTACGGAGGTGGAGGAAGATGTCCTGTCAAAAGTTTCTTCATTGCTGCTCGGCAGAGATATCTCCCAGGCCGATCTCTCATCAGCAGAGGTTCTAGATCGGCTGGCAGAATCCTTAAATACGATTTTTAATGCACTCAATCAACTTATCGGTGTGATTAATTTGACCCTGTTTGCCGAAAATACCGGAGATGAAACGATCAGATATGTCATCGGTTCTCAACTGGAAGGAGGAAGCCAGGCGAAATCCCTTGAAAATTATCTTGGACAGATACAGAAGGCGTTTTTGACAACGCAGCAGGCCTTTAAAAACGCGGCCCATGCCAGGGTGAGAGAGATCCTCGATGAATTGGATCCTGACAGGATTTCAGCATCAGGGGGCGGCGGATTAAAATTTGGCCCGCTTCGCAAGGCAGAGTGTTTTGAAATCTATGAAAGTAAATTTCGTTCATGTAAGAAATGGTTTGAATCCGGACGTTTTATGGAAGATTTTTTGCGAGAATTTGAGAAGAATTGCCAGAAGCTGTCCGAATAGTAAGGGCTCGCCTTAAGGAGGTGACAAAGTGGAAAAATATGTCAAGTTGTTGTGCCTGATCCTGGGTCTTTTCTGGGTTTGTTCGTGTGCGTCCCAACCTATTTCTTCTCCTGAAACAAAGTATGAAAAGGAGTCTATCCATCTCCAACTGAGGTCTGATCCTAAACTCAATTTCAACTCAGGCATGCCTCACACCCTCCATGTCTGCGTATATCAACTCAGAGACCCGAATGCGTATAATCAGCTGGCCAATGACGAAGACGGCCTTTACCAACTCCTGGAATGCAGCCTTTTTGATATGAGTGTGGTCAGTTCCAAGAGATTGACCGTTCACCCGGGCCGGGATCTGAAGATTTCTTTGGACCGGGCCGAGGACGCAAAATATGTGGCTGTTGTGGCCGGTTATTATTTGATCCGAAAAGAGAGGATAACGCGACTGTTTGAGATTCCGGTGGTTCAAAGAAGAAGGGGTCTTATGTTGATGAATAAGTATTCAACGCTGGGAAATTTGACCATCGAACTGCTGCTGGGACCGAAGCAGATACATTCCTCCCGTTCAGAGGAAGGAAAACCGGAGGAAGAAAAACAAGAGAAAGAAAAATCAGAGGAAGGAAAATAGGGATATGGAGAGACCTCTTTTCTGGCACCAAGGCCTTTTTTTGCAGCCACACCATTTTCAACAGGAAGATCTGCATTTTCAGTCTTTGCTGACACCTTTTCACAGGTTCATTCAACCACACCTTTGGGGTACCGGGGGGCTGGAAATTCAGGAAGCCGGTCTGGGAAATTTTTCTTTTAATCTCCTCAGGGGAGAGTTTCTGTTCCCGGACATGACTTATGTCGTTTTCCCCGGGAACGCGGTTATTGATGCCCGTTCTTTTGATGAGGCGTGGGTGGAGGGAGGCAAACCCTTTACCGTATATGTAGGTCTGAAGAAATGGAATGACGCGGGGGAAAATGTGACCGTTGTTTCCGGACCGGAAAAGCTTTCAGAAGTAACAACCCGGTTTGCAACAAAGACTGATCCGGAAAAAGTTCCGGATGTGCATCAGAACGGTCCGCCTGCTGAGCTCAAGAAACTTCACCACGTTCTGAAGATATTTTGGGAAACAGAAACCGATCAATTGGGCGACCATGTCCTTATTCCTGTTGCTCAACTGGAAAGGCAAGGTGAAGAGATTACTCTGTCCGAACGCTTTGCCCCCCCCTGTCTTACCCTTTCCAGTTCTGAGCCCCTTATGAGGATTATCAATGAGATCAGAGATCAGATCTCATCCCGCGGCCGGCAACTTGAATCGTATAAACAGGAAATGGGCATCCACACTGCCGAGTTTGGTGCGAGAGATATGGTCTATCTTCTGGCATTGAGGTCCCTCAACCGTTACATCCCTCTTTTTTATCATTTTACCGAATCGCAGCAGGTTCACCCCTGGAGAGTGTATGGCATCCTAAGACAATTAATCGGTGAACTCTCATCTTTTTCCGAACGTGTCAATGTGGCGGGAGAACTGGAAGACGGAACCCGCCTGCTTTCCGGTTACGATCACCGGGGCCTGTGGGATTGTTTTTCAACAGCTCAGGACCTGGTCACCCAGCTTCTGGATGAAATTACAGCCGGCCCGGAATATGTGTTTCAGCTTATATTTGATGGCACCTATTATGCCGGCGAGCTGCCCCCGCCGATATTTGAAGGGCGAAACCGTTTCTATCTGGTTCTGGAGACTGAGGGAGACCACAAAGCCATGCTTCAATCCCTGGAGACGGTTGCAAAACTGGGCTCACGTGAATCTCTGCCCATTCTTATTGCCCGCGCGCTTCCAGGGGTCAGACTGGAGCATCTTCCGGTGCCGCCCCAGGAATTGCCCCGCCGGGCTCATGCTGTCTATTTTCAGATTGACCACCACACCGAGCAATGGGCTCAGGTGGAAAAAGGCCGGAATATCGCTTTATATTGGGACACTGCCCCGGAAGACTTAAAAGTAGAATTGATGATTGTAGGGAGAGGTTAGAATGCGCCTGACTGATTGTTTTGCGGAACTAATCGCCTATGTGGCCTATTTTTTAAAAACAGTAAACACCCGGCAGCCTTCCTTTGACCAGGTGAAGGCCGACATACAGCGGCTGATTTCAGAGAGCCAGGAAGCCCTCAATGAGGGGAATTTTTCCCAGGAAGACTATGACCTGGCCCGATTCGCTATCTTTGCCTGGATTGATGAGGCTATCCTGAGTTCTTCCTGGAATGAAAAAAACCGTTGGCAGGGGGAGCAACTCCAGCGCTTTTATTATCAGACAACCGATGCCGGTGAGATTTTTTTTGATCGGTTAAATGCAATCGGTCCCCATCAGAGAGATGTCAGGGAGGTCTATTATCTTTGTCTGGCCATGGGTTTTTCGGGGCGCTTCTGCCATGAAGGGGACGATTATCTCCTGGAACAAGTCAAGACGTCGAATCTTAAACTTCTCACCGGCAGCTCCATGGGACTTCCTTCACTGGAAAAAGAAGATCTGTTCCCGGATGCATATCCTTCTGAATCCGTTGATTTGACGTCCGACGAAGGCAAAGGAAGTTTCTCCACATTTACGCTTCTTTGTATTGCATTCCCTGTTGTCCTTTACTTGTTTTTGTTTCTGGTTTACTGGTTTATTCTAGGGAATATCGGGGAAAACCTATTACACACGGTGCCACAATGAACCAAGGGCTTTCAAAAATTCTAAAGATCATCCTTATCGCTTCAGCAGTCCTGCTGGCAGTTTTATTCGTGTTCGGGATCGTTTTGATCATTGGCTGGCCGTGGTGGGTCGGTTTCTTTGTCTTGATAGGCCTTTTGGGCCTATGCCTTGCCCTGGTCTTCTTGAAAAAGATATGGATCAGACGCAGTGAAGAACAATTTGTTCATCAGGTCATCGAGCAGGACAATTCCCATATGAGCGGCCTTGGAGACAAGGAAAAGGAGGCTTCAAAGGAACTCCAGGACCGTTGGAAAGAGGCTATCGATGCCCTTAAGGCGTCTCACCTGAAAAAACAGGGAAATCCGCTTTACGTACTCCCGTGGTATATGGTGATCGGTGAGAGCGGCACAGGCAAGACAACGGCCATTCAAAGCGCGCGCCTTTCATCACCATTTACAGAGATCAGCAGAATTTCGGGCATATCCGGCACACGAAACTGTGACTGGTGGTTTTTTGAACAGGCCATTATTCTCGACACCGCAGGCCGGTATGCCATTCCGGTGGACGAAGGCCGTGACAAGGATGAATGGGAAAAATTCCTCGCACAGCTTATCAAATTCCGAAAAAAGGAACCGATCAATGGGCTTGTTGTCACCGTGGGCGCCGATAAATTACTCCAAGGCGGATCCGAAATCCTGGAAGACGACGGGCGAAACATCCGGCGCCGTATTGATGAATTGATGCGCGTTCTGGGGGCGAAGTTTCCCGTGTACGTCCTTGTGACCAAGTGCGATCTGATTCAGGGGATGACCCAGTTCTGCGATCATCTGCCGGAAAAGGCTCACGACCAGGCCATGGGTGTTTTGAACCATGAATTATCGAAAGATATTGCCACGTTTCTGGATCGATCGATTTTTTCCATGGGAGAACGCCTGAGAGATCTGAGGCTGCTGCTTTTCCACAGGACAGGGTCCAGGGGCGCTGATAAGGGGATCGATCCGAGCCTCCTTCTTTTCCCTGAAGAGTTCGAAAGGTTAAAACCCGGTATGTTCGCCTTTATCAAAGGGGCGTTTCAGGAAAATCCTTATCAGGAATCCCCCATATTAAGAGGGATATTTTACAGCAGCGGCCGGCAGGAGGGCAGACCTTTCTCCCATTTTTTGAAGGCTTTGGGCTTGATTGATGACGGAGAAGCGCTACCCGGTACGAACAAGGGGCTGTTTCTGCACGACCTTTTCTCTCGCATCCTGCCCGGTGACAGAAGACTGTTTGTGCCCACGCAACGGAGTCTTCACTGGAACCGACTGACCAAAAACATGGGACTGACTTCATGGGTCGCCATTATCATTGCACTGTGTGGCTTGTTGAGTTTTTCCTTTGTAAAGAACCTGCGGGGACGTTGAGACTGGTTTCCAATGAATTCAAAACGCCGCCTGTGTTACAGGGAGAAATCCTGTCAGATGCAAGTATTATGGATCGATTCCGTCAGGCGATCCTGGAGGTGGAGGATCACAACCTCAGCTGGTGGGTCCCCAGATTTGGGCTGAATGAGAGCATAAATGTTGAAAGTCGTCTCAAGGAGAGGTACTGCAAACAGTTCAAAGACGGTTTTCTGGTCTCCTTTGATAAACAGATGGCCGGTCGCGTCGCACGATTCTCCATGCTGACTTCAAAAGAGGATATGGGTGCCCATGTGCCCCACCTTGTCAGACGCATCAATATACTGAGGGCCCGTTTGGAGGGTGAAGACTTTGAAATGCTCCGGTCACGGCCTCAGGCTTCTTACGGGCCGCTGGTCCTTGTGGCGGACAGAAGACTCATACCGGAAATAAGAAATCTGTTTGAGGATATGTACCTCTGCTATCTGGCGTGGAGCCGGGATTCCAGCAGCCTCAATCAGGAGATGAATGATTTACAGAAGTATCTGAAACATGTTCTGAGCCTGGAAGGGGCCAACTTTCAATGGCTTGTCACCTGGGCCAATCAGAATCCTTCTCTCGCTGCCTTGACCCTGAGGGATTTCTGGGGAGGCAGCGGGTCCGGACCCGATGAAGCGATTGTTCCCGCGGCGTTCACGCCGGCCGGTAATGAGCAGATCGATTCGTTCGTTAAAGAGATGGAGTCGGCTCTCACTGACCCTCTGATCATTACCACCAAAAAAATGGATTTTCAGAGGTGGTACAAAAAGGCCTATGTTAATGCATGGTATAATTTCGGTAGTCTTTTCCCGCAAGGTTCCGAGGGATTGAAGATCAGGGAGGAGTGGCAGCAGGCTGCATCGAGAACCGGTACGGAAAAGGGGCCTTATATTTCACTGCTTGACCGGATGGCCGTAGAGCTGGAGCCATTTGCAACCGGGGATGACAACCCTTCCTGGGTAAAGCTTGTTTATGAGTTCAAGGATGCAGTGGCCGCAAGTAAGCTGGTATCCCTTGAAGGAAAAGGTTTCATGACAAAGGCGTCAAGCAAAGGGAAAAAAATAATTTCAAAATTGGGAAAAAACACGGGAGGTCTTCGGGAAGGAGAGACCGTTGAGTCCCGACTGGTGATTGCGAAGGCCCTTCGCACCTATTTTGACGCCCTGGCGGAAATTACGCCGGCATCTTCTTCCAGGATGGCCGCCTATCAGATCGCCAGGGAGGCATATGAATGTGAAGATCCGACCACAGATAAGTCCCCTTTTTTCAGGGCTAAGAATGCTGTCAACAGTTTCAAGACGTCAGTTGCGAGTGCCGGGGCATCAGAAGAGATGTTCTGGAATCTGGTAACAGGACCGCTTGATTTTCTTTTGACATTTGTTTCAGGAGAAACCGCCTGCCATCTCCAGAAACTGTGGGAAAAAGAGGTTTTAATAGAAATTCAGGGGGTATCGGATCAACAACGTGCCAACCGGATTCTGTTCGGTGGAGACGGTTATGCCGTCAAGTTCATCAAGGGTTCGGCGGCACCGTTTGTCGGCCGGGATCGGAACAAAGGGTATTATGCCAAACAGATCCTGGGACGGCACGTTCCTTTTTCAGAAGAGTTTCTGGGTTTTATTACAAAAGGCGCAAAGATAAAATCAGGAGTTTACAGAGACAGTTATGCAGTCTCTATAACCGGATTGCCTACTGATACAAAGTTTAGATCATCGTATGAAGGGCCTCGACTGGGAGTGGAATCAACCGGTATCGAACTGCAGTGTGCCAACGAAACCCGGACCCTGGTAAATTACAACTACCCGGTGAAAAAGACTTTTAACTGGTCGCCCAATAACTGTTCGGACCTTGTTTTTACCATCAATGTGGGGAATCTTGTTTTGACCAAAAAATATACGGGTTTTTATGGCTTTCCCAGATTCCTGAATGATTTTTCCAAAGGACAGCGTGTTTTTTATCCTGCCGGATTTCCTGATGACGAGGCGGCACTTAAACGTATGGGAATCAGATATATCAAAGTGAAGTACAGGTTCAGCAGGCATGAGCCGGTGCTGAGTATTTTTAGAAATACACCGGGAAGGGCTCCGGAAGATATTGTGGAATGCCGGGAATGATGAGATCAAAAAATTCATGGAACTGGGGTGCATACGGGAAACATCCCGTGGGCAAGGATTATTTCAGGGCAGGGCCTGAGGATCCTTTTTTACAGGCCTTTTCTGACTGGATCGAAAACGGTTTCCGGAAATTGAATCCGGAAAAAAATGCTAACCCATTAATTTATTCCTGGCGCTTTTGGGCCAGGGGCTATAAAAAGGGGAGCATTGCGTGCGGCGTTGCAAGAGACAGCAGCGACAGTATCGGACGCCCGTACCCGCTTTTGATTATGGGCACAGGGCCTTTGAAAGGCTGG
>JAFDJF010000598.1 GCA_019307645.1 Deltaproteobacteria bacterium | reverse complement strand
CCGTCCATGGTCACCGGTTTGGACTGGCCGTGTATATGCAGGGTATGCTCGCCGTCATTTGTCTCGTTCTTTACAATGATGCGGATGCGCTCGCCCTCGGTAGCCCGAATGATCGGGCCGGGAATCTGGCCGTTAAAGCCCCAGCCCATCATGGGCTTGTCCGGAAAGATCTCAAAGCCGACGTCCCTGATGGTGAGGCTGAATACCTTCACCGGTCCGTCCGGGGTATCAACCATCTTATATTCCAGTTCTTCCAGTGGATTCTTGCTGCCGATCACCGCATCGTAGCCGGCAGGTGTCATGACCTTGATGTATTCATATGGTTCCCCGCTGCGGATAAAAGGGAAGTCAAAAACCACCCTGTCTTCCAGGTCGCCTTTTTTAATTTCAACCCGCAGCTCCCAGTGACCGCCCATGATCAATACGACATTAGAAACGCTGTACAAACCACCGCCTTTTTCCTCTACCTCAGTGGCTGAAAAGGCGCCATGTCCCATTTCCGGCATCCAGGGCGTCACCGTCACGGTCGCACCTTCAATATCACGATGCTCCATGTCATGGACAATAAAATCAAGCTCGTTGATGCCGGTGACCAACCTCTTATCCGGAATGACCATCTCGACACCGAACTGCCCGTTTTCAGTAAAAAGCAGAGTGGAGTCTTCAAAATGTTTGGCAAAATCAACCTGATCATGACCATCCGCTGCGTGCGCATGCTGCACCATCTGGTTGCTGGCAGCATAAACGGCCAGCAGCATAAGAAATACAACTATTCCTTTACCCATAAGCCTACCTCCCCTATGCGTTTACTGAAAAACCCATACCTGCATTCATCTTGTTCAGGATGGATCATTTACTTATTGCCGGCATGTCGTCCAGCAGGGTCAGAACCTGCAGCTGGGCTTCAGCCAACTGGTGTGTATACTTCATCAGATCATCACTTTCCGGTGATATGCCGCTCATGTGCATATTCACCATGTTCTTCCCTGACATTATGTCATTAAACAAGGCCCGTGCATTTTTCAACATCATTCGGCCATGATCTACAGAGATTTCGTCAACTCCCTTGGCCATTCCCATCTCACCCAGCATGACACTGTTAGCCCCTTCCAGGGCCATCTTCAACGCATGGTTAAGCATGATGTGCTGATGGTGCACACTCATGCGATGACCGACTGCACCAGGTGCCATCTCCATCTCAGGCATCTTGCCAAGCAGATCAATGACCTTTAACTGCTTTTCGCCAAGCTTATGCGTATAGGCCATGGCCGGATCCTTCATCGGGTCCTTGCCCGCATGGTGCATACCCGTCATGGTCTTGCCGGACATAATCTCGGTCCACATCGCCTTGCCGTTCTTGATCATCATGTTGCCATGCTCCACCGATACCTCGTCCACACCCTCGGCCATGCCCATATCTCCCAGCATGACAAGGTTATACCCTTCAAGAGTCATACCCAGCGCATGGTTCAACATGATGTGCTGATGATGGGAAGACATATCGTGCCCTGCCTCCATATCCATAGCCAAACCGGAATTTGCCGCCATAAAAACCGGCATGAGTAACATGAGACTTGCAACCAACACCCTTTTAAAAGCTTTCATTGTCTGGTACATGGCTCCCTCCTTTGCATTCTGCAAAAATAAATTTTTTACACATGAAATATGCCGTTACCTATCCAACTCAAAAACTACGGTAATAATCATTCCTATTACTTGAATATAAGTACTCAGGGGCCATGTGTAAATTCCCACACTTTCAGAATTATTTCACCGTGGATTATTTTGATCAGCCGAAATGAAAAATCGGTTTCTGATTGTACCCTGAAAGGGTACTTCCCTGAGGGGTATAAATGCCTCACCTTTTCAATCTTTTCCCCCCAGCCCTTTTCCTTTAATTCCCAATCAAAATTGCAGTTCTTTCCTCATTCCTCACCCCTCGTCCCTGTCTTTTCACTTTTCACTTTTCTCACCCCTCGCCCCCCAGTCCTCAGCCCTCAGTCCTCAGTCCTCATCCCTCAATCCTCACCCCTCGTCCCTGTCTTTTCACTTTTCACTCTTCACTTTTCACTTTTCTCACTCCTTGGCCCCTAGGACCCTTTCCTTGTGCCTTTCCCCTTGAAATATTTCCCTGACTTGATAGTGTAAATAATATTCATTCTTACTTTTATATACGGATCTTCAACAGGAGGTGCGATATGCCACAGGCAAAATGGCAGGGTGTGGTTCTGGCAGACAGTGATGCAACAATTATCATCGAAGGGAATCATTATTTCCCGCCTGATTCGGTAAATCACCAGTACTTCCAGGAAAGCTCTACACATAGCACCTGTCCCTGGAAGGGTGAGGCATCCTACTACACCATCAAAACAGGTGAACAGGTGAACCCGGATGCAGCCTGGTATTATCCCGCTCCCAAGGAGGCAGCTGCCGAGATCAAGAATCATGTTGCCTTCTGGAAAGGCGTGGAGATTATCGAGTAACGAGTGATACAGAACGGTGTGCGGTACGAGGTTTTAAAAACCTTACTCCTCACGCTTTACGCTTTTACCCTTGACCCCTTGAAACCTAGAACCGTTGTCAGCATACGAAACTGCTGACGATTGACAGGACCCTTTAAAAAACCATGCACTACGCAGCCTATTCC
>JAFDJF010000087.1 GCA_019307645.1 Deltaproteobacteria bacterium | reverse complement strand
ACTTAAGAAGAACTTCTTCCGTGTGCTCGCCAAACTCCGGCGCAGGTTTTCTTATGGTTGCCGGTGTCTTGCTGAGCTTAATCGGGGTTGAAACCATCTGCATATTTCCGTGCGCAGGGTGATCAAAGGGAACAAACAGATCATTTGCTCTGGCTTGCGGGTCGGCAATAACCTCAGGCAAATTTTGGACAGCGGAAAAAGGTATTCCTTCCAGGCAAACCTTCCACTCCTCCAGGGTTTTGGTCCGGAAAACATCATCCAGAACACCAAGCAGTGCCGTGTGGTTTTCTATTCTACTCTGGAATGTTTCAAACATGGGATCATGTTCGAGGTCTTCCCGCTCCATGGCCCGGCAAAGTTCTGACCAGTAACGGTCCGGCTGCAGAATGGCAAGGAGTACCCATCTCCCTTCTTTTGTCTGATAGGCATTCATGAGGGCATTGGGCATATCCTTTCTGTCAACCCGCTGCTGATCCTGTCCATTAATAAGGGCCTGTGCGATGTGAAAGGAAAGCTGGTAGACCCCGGCGTGGAACAAAGACACATCCACCTCCTGCCCCAAACCGGTCCTCTCGCGTACAAACAGGGCCGTAGATATCCCGAGAGCCAAAGCCATTCCACCAAAGTTGTCCCCGAAAGCGCCTAACCGGCAGTCAGGCGGTATATCCTTCGGCATCATCATATGTGCGATTCCTGACCTGGCCCAATAGGCGGTATGATCGTAACCGGGTTTATCTCTCTCAGGCCCATGTTTACCATAGCCGGTCAGGCAGGCGTAAATAAGCTTCGAATTCACTTGACTCAGGTCTTCGTATTCTAGGCCAAACTTTTCCATCTCAAAGGGTCTCATGTTGGTCAGGAAGACATCTGCATTTTCCACCAATTTGTAAATGATTTTCTTCCCTCCCGCCTTGAACACATCAACGGTCATGCTTTTCTTGTTACGGCTGTAGTTCTCCCAGTTCCAATTGACTTCCGACGATTCGCCGCCTTGTGAGCCCATAATGCCTCGCCAGGTGTCACCTCTTATGGGATGCTCAATATGGATCACTTCCGCTCCCAGGTCAGCAAGGATCCGGCCGGCCATGGGGGCAGCTGCGAGCTGTGCCAGTTCAACAACTGTAATACCTTCCAGCGCGAGAACCATTTCTATCCTCCTGTTTTCCTTGAGTACGACTTCGCAATGTCCTCTGTATTATGACTCACTCATTGGATCTATGCAATAGCCAACTCGGATTTATTGCATGAAGGATTGGGCGGATATTCAAAACTTTACAAACATCATCGGTTGTGTGAAAATTTCAATTGGCACCTCGATGTCCATTTCGGCCCCAAAGAACGCAGGATGTTGCTCATGCAAGAAGCGTCTTTCAAACTTAGAGATTTCCAGTTTCGTGATCTGCATCCAAATATATTTATGGGAACTGCAAGTGACAGGTATGCGGGTTGGCTAGGGCAAATCTATTCAGAAAACCGTTATGCCGACCGCATAACCCGCCGCAGGAAATCCGTGGGTGGAAAGGCCTTTGTGGAAGAAGTTCTACCTGTGGAAAGCGTTGAAGAATATTTCCAGCACTTCCGTGTTCTGGAACTGGACTTTACCTTTTATCGACCTCTGACGGATAAAGACGGGAATCCTACTCAGAACTTCCACGTTCTCAACAAATATCGCCGGCATCTGAAAAAGGAGGACAAACTTATCCTCAAGGTACCTCAGGCCGTCTTTGCCAGAAAGCTGCGGCGTGGAGGGGCCTATGTCAAGAATGAACAATACCTGGATCCTGAGGTCTTCACCCGCCAGTTCTACGAACCGGCCAGGGCCCTTCTCGACCCGTGGCTCGGCGGCCTCATTTTTGAGCAGGAGTACCAGCGCAAGCAGGACCGAGGTTCTGCGGAAGACCTTGCAGCGGACCTGGACACTTTTTTCACTAATATCCCGGGAGACACCCGGTATCATGTTGAGCTCCGGACTGAAACGTTCCTGTCAGGCCCGGTATTCAGCGTATTTGAAAAACACGGCCTTGGCCAGGTTCTATCAAACTGGACCTGGCTCCCCCCCCTGTCACGTCAGTTTGCCCTGTCCGGCCGCAGGATCTTCAATGCAGGCAGAGAATGCATCGTGAGGCTGATGACGCCCCTGGGTATGCGTTACGAGGATGCCTATGCCCGGGCACATCCCTTTACCGCCCTGGTGGACGGCATGTTAAACAATCAGATGGTGAAGGAAGCAGTAAAAATCCTGCAGGAAGGCGTGGACCACGGCACTAAAATCAATGTCATCATCAACAACAGATATGGAGGGAACGCACCCCTCACAGCGCAGCACATTGCAGAACAGTTTCTCGGGAGAAGTTAAACCTACAGTCAAATGGACCACTTCACCATGGCAGATGCCCAGGTCAAGCCTGCCCCGAAGGCGGAAAAAAGCACGTGGTCGCCTTTTTTTATCAGCCCCTTTCGGTTGGCTTCATCCAGGGCTATTGGTATGGATGCCGAAGAGGTGTTTCCGTATTTCTGGACGTTTGTGTACACTTTTTCCAGAGGAATGCCCAGGTTCTTTGCCACGGCCTGAAGGATTCGGATATTGGCCTGATGGGGGATCAGAAATGCGATTTTTTCACATGAAAGTGAGTTTTGCTGCAATGCCTCCTCCGCAATGGAAGTCAGATATTCAACCGCCTTTTTGAACAGCCGGTTTCCCTCCATCTTAAGGTAAAAGGGCTTTACGTCCAGGCCATGAAGGATCTCGGGGGTGTAAGAGTTTCCGTAAGAAGAATACAGGAGTTCCCACAAGCTTCCGTCCGATTTCATGTGGGTGGACAGAATTCCGCCTTTTTTCTTCTTGGAGCTAAGTACAACCGCACCTGCACCGTCAGCCAGCAACACACACGTGCCTCGATCACTCCAGTTTAGAATGGAGGAGAGACGTTCCGCGCCCAGAATAAGCGCATTGCGGCATGACTTTGCCCGGATGGAGTCATTGGCCATAGCCAGTGCATAGAGGAAACCGGAACATCCTGCAGACACATCAAACGCATAAGCATTGTCAGCCTTCAATTCTTTCTGGATCATACATGAAGCGCCGGGAAATTGACGATCCGGAGTGACGGTGCCCACTGCGATCATATCCAGGCTTTCGGGAGAAATCCCCGCCATTTCAAGGGCTTTGATAGAAGCCCGTGTGCCCAGACCCGTGGTGCTTTCATTTTCTGCCTTTGACGAGATGCGCCGTTCCTTGATGCCGGTGCGTCTTATGATCCATTTGTCCGAAGTATCTACAATACCTTCGAGATCTTTATTCGACAGCACCCGTTTTGGTACTGCTGAACCCGTTCCGATGATGTGTGCATGAGGCATTATTTTGCTGTCCCTGTTGTAATGTCCCTGTTGTAAAGACCATTTCGGGCGCACCAACTATATGGAAAAGCCAGTTGAGTGTCAACAATATTGCATGCTGTTTTGGGGGATTAAAAATCCGGACAGCCGCCTAGATAATTTTGCTGATAACCTTGCTGTTGCTTGTGAGCACGTATAACAAAAAAGAAAAGAGGAGCAGGGCTCCCAGCGTTTCAGGGTTCCTTGCTTTTACAAGATAAGCAATAATAAATACGACAATAAAACCGAAAATTACCATTAAAGCCCGCGGGATACGCTGCAGTATCACCCTGCCGAAATGAACGAACCTGATATGGCTCACAAGCAGATAAGATGTAAAAAGGATAACAGCCCATGAGATCCACAGGTTTTTCCAGAACAGGCAGGCACCCAGGGCACCCATGGCTCCCGCAGGACTTGGCAGTCCGTTAAATGAGTCGGGAGGAATCGTTTCATCGTGCTTATCGTGAATTAGAAATCGCCATAGACGAAACCCGACCGCGAGGAAATAGACTGCCCCGAAAATCAAGGCGGGCAGCTTTAAACTGCCATGCATTATGATCAAGAATCCCGGGCACATGCCAAAACTGACAAAATCTGCGATGTCGTCAAGCCACGGTCCGATCTTTGTACCTCCGTGCTTTTCCGCCATTCTGCCATCAAACAGATCGAAAATCTGTCCGGTCAGTATCGCAATAGAGGCAAGCACATATCGGCCCTGACAAACCAGGATTAATCCGGCAATGCCGCAAAACAAATTCAGGATGGATAAAATGTCTGCATAAAAACGATTTCCAATGATCTTGAAGGCACTCGAAGCAACAGACAAAATGACACAAACATAAAGGATTTGCGCTGTAAAATCAGGAATCTCTAATGCATCGTGCAAAAGTGCGCAATAGATTATCAGGACAAAACACAGGACCGTTTTAATCTTTCCAAAATTGTTCGCTTGCACTGAAAAATTTGTAAAACGCTTGATAATATACCGGATCAGGAACTGCCCGCAGATCTCTGAAATGAACAGCACCCAGATAACCGTCAAATCCAGGTAACCCTCATAAGCGAAGAAAAACATCGGGGGCAGATATGTAGCCTTATCGCATAGAGGATCTATCTCTTCGCCCAAAGGAGTTACCAGATCGCATTTTCTGGCGACCAGGCCGTCCACACCGTCCAGGAACGCTGAAATGGTAAACAGCAATATACCCCAGAAGTGCTGTCCAGCCAAAAAATAGAGCAACGTCCCTGAAATGCCGATAAACACTCTCCAGACACAAATGGCATTCGGGTGGAAAAACAGCTGGTTCCGCCCTATGAAGTTACTCCCCTTCTCGCTCCCCAGCATAATCACGAAACCCAGATACAAAGCGAGAGAAATAAGCAGTGATATGACAATTATTAGAATACCGTCCAATGAAATCCTCTGAATGCAGTAGTTTCAGTTTCCTTTTGCAAGAACGTATAAAAGTTCTTATTAAAAAATTCAAGTAATAATATCGGCCATTGGTGCCCAAGAAAATCCTGAATTCTGGTTAATCGTCCGTATAAACTAAGTTGCCGCTACATAACGGCATGGATCTGCTGGGGTTTTGGCGGACTGAAGTGTTGGGGTTTGTCTTCCCATTACTCCACTACTCCATCACTCCAAATTGCGGAGGGTTTCGATTCCGAGACGAATGGGGAGTTCATGCGGTTTTTACGATACGCGATGCGGTCGTACACGGAGATCCAGAGCGAAAGAGCTGAACAACCGTGAATCCCGACGGCGGAGGGAAACCTAACAACCTGAGTAGTTACGAATTAAACAGAGTTATCGTGTGGAGATGCCGTGTTTTCTCAGCAATTCATAAAGGCGGGGTTGAGACAGACCTGAGAGCTCGGAGGCTTGTTTGACTTCACCAGCGGTTCGAAGCATCAAATCCCGCAAATATCCCTTCTCCCCTTCTGCAATAAGTGACCGTTTGAAATCTTTCCATTGCAGCAGTTCCCCGGAAGCGCTTTCACTTCTTTCGATTCCACCGGATGTCCCATCAGAGGCCAGTCCGCCAACAGAAGAACGCGCCACCTCAATCCGAATGTTCGTCGGAAGATGCTTTGGAAAAAGGGTTGGCTCATATTGGGCATGAGCGGCGGCGGATTCAAGAGAGCTGTACAACTCCCTCACGTTTCCCGGCCATCTGTATGCTGCCAATACGTCAAGAAAGTCAGAAGAAAACCCCTTTATTCCCTCTTTGTTTGTTTCACAAAGCGCCCTCACATAATTTACGGCAAGCTCTTTGATATCATCTGCTCGCTCTCTCAAGGGAGGCAGTTTGATGGTGATAGATCGAAGTCGGAACAGGAGATCTTCGCGGAACTTTCCCAAATCAACCATTTCGTCAAGATCCCTGTTTGTTGCCACGATCAATCGAAAATCACTTGCTATTTCTTTTGAATCTCCTATAGCCCGGAAGCTGTGTTCCTGAAGAACACGCAAGAATACCTTCTGCATTGAAAGGGATAATTCTCCAATCTCATCCAGAAAGAGCGTGCCGCCATCTGCATGTTTTATCAATCCCTCTTTATCCCGGTCTGCTCCGGTAAAAGCGCCCTTCGTATGCCCGAACAGCACGCTTTCCATAATCGTTTCAGGAAGTGAGCCACAGTCGACTACCACAAAATTTTTTTCCGCACGGAGGCTGTTTGCATGAATTGCCCTGGCAAAAACCTCTTTTCCCGTGCCGGTCTCTCCAGTCACCAGAACATGCGCCGTGGTGGTTGCAGCCCGAGATACAAGATCAAGGCAGGTTTTTATCTTCGGACTGTTCCCGATTATATCCTCTCTGTTCAGCGGTACAGCCGGCTTGCGGGAATTCCTTTCCTCCCGATACTGAATGACCCGCTTGAGAGCTAAAGCGAGCACATCGTTTGAGACGGGCTTCTGAATATAATCCCACGCGTTATTTTTGATGGCAATTTCAGCACCGTCCGGGTAGGCGTCACTCGTAATGATGATTACTTCAGGTGAAGAAGGCATTGAGCGGATGGCAGGCAGATGGTCAAGACCGTTTCCATCAGGCAACCGGACATCCAGAAAAACAACATCAGCATTTTCTGATTTCGCAGCCTTCAAACCCTCTTTGATTGTCAAAGCAGTCGTAACATCATGGCCGCTTTGCGTAAGATCGCGCTGCGTCGTCCGGCAGAAAATCTCATCGTCGTCTATGATCAATATCTTTCCCATCTATCCCGTGTTTTTTCGCCTCCTCTTTTTTGACGCGCACTGTTCCAAAACAGGTTTTTGGATGCCTCGGATAATAAAATTCTTTAAATCCAGATTCAAGCTAAAAAGGTAGAAGTTTTAAAATCAAAGCTGGATAGAGCTTTACAGATAATGCTTGTTTTGCTCGTATTCAAAAAAAGGAACTTGGCTGCGATTTGAAACTTGGCGCTGTATTTTAATATTACATTTATCGCCTTGCAGCATGTTTTTCAGCACCGCACGAATTTCTGTAAAATCATTATCTCCACACTTTAAAAAACGGGGCTCCAATTTGTACCCAATTTTTATGGTTTCCGGTTCCTGGTCCGGGACAACAAGAATAACCCGAGCCTTTCTTAGCAAGTGAACAATAGGAAGGAGACAAACGAGTTCCTCTCTTTCTTTTGTCATAATAACGACAATTGACTGTCTGAAGGAAACCTGCAATAGCCTTTTCGCCAGACTTTCCGGAGTATTCAGTATTTCAACTTCATTTTCCGAGATCAGAGTTTTAATATCCGACCCAAACCGTACTCCATTGTCTTCATACTTTCTTCCGTATAGAATTAAGGACATTTTAAGCTTTCCCCCTTTTCAGCGCTCTCAAGACGCCGGAGCTGGTTTGCGTCCAAAAATGAGAGATTATTACCGTTAAGGCTATTCTTCCCGCCATGATGTAATCCCGCTTTTCAGGTTAAAAGCAGGATCTATGTCAAGGTTTAATACGACGCCTGTACTCTGTTGTATGAGTCCTTTGGCCCCCTCTTCCGCTCCCATATGAATGCCCAGGCTCGATGACATGCCCTGGCCAAGGAGTGTTCTTCCGGTGATCTGTTCGTCAGTCTGAGCATCACCATTCTGGTCAGTATAACTTATAGAAGCGGAACTATTGGCGAACACCGCTTCATAGTAAGGAACTCCTGTCTCATAATAAAGCCCGTATAAATAGCTGTCACCTCCGTATCCACATATGTCGTCATTGGGCACAAAGGTCGTAGCCAGGACAATTCCTCCAAAAAGAGACACCTTGGTCACGGAGCGTTCCCCAGCGTCAGGAAGACCCTTTTTCCAGCCGCCAAAATCGTCGAAGG
>JAFDJF010000597.1 GCA_019307645.1 Deltaproteobacteria bacterium | reverse complement strand
CGGTTGCTTTTTGCCGTGATAAAATTACTGAAGGTAAGCGACGAATTTAGTTGATGATTTAGAACAACCCGTGATTTCTTTTGAGTTTTATATTCGGGTGTTTCTTCAGCAGGTTTTGATCCACTGTAAATAAAGAGAATTTCCAAGTTCCTGTAATTTTGTCTGAATTTACTGAGTTTTCGGTTTTTCCGGGCAATCGAAAACTCAGAGGATAACTGATCTAATGAGGTATAGATTACCTTTGCCGAAGGGTTATGGGTAAGGATCTTGTTTCCGATGGCATTGAGCAGATGAGTTTTACCCGAACTCGGTTTACTGAATATGTACAGTGGATTATAGTCTTCTGCCGGCCTGTCTGCCACGTCTAAGGCCAAAGAGTAGGCAAAACGGTTGCTTTTTGCCGTGATAAAATTACTGAAGGTAAGCGATGGATTTAGCTGATGATTTAGAACAACTCGTGATTTTTTTTGAGTTTTATATTCGGGTGTTTCTTCAGCAGGTTTTGATCCACTGTAAATAAAGAGAATTTCCGGAAAGTAATTCAGGTTCTCTTTAAAAGAAAGATGAATTTTGTCAATATAGTTGTCGCTCAACCAGCTTGCGACGAACCTGTTTGGAACCTCAATTACGGCCCGGTCTTTATCCAACTTAATGAGAGATGTTGAAGAGAACCATGTATTAATCTCAGATTTTGAGAGGGTAGATTCGAGACTTGTGGTTATTTGGTTCCAGATATTTCTATTTGTCATGACAACCGGTTATATAGGTATAAATAAAATTTTCTAACACTATATATTGTAGAAATATTAAATAAAAATATCAACCAAAATCTGTTTTCGTATGGAGGAAATATGACCTGTTCAATTGGTTTTGCAGGAAAAGGAGGAACCGGAAAAACGACCCTGGCCGGGCTCCTGGTCAAATATCTCGTGGAAAAAAAAATGATACCTGTTCTTGCCGTCGATGCGGACTCAAATTCTAATCTGAACGAGGTAATGGGGCTCGAAGTGCAAGGAACGCTTGGTGATGCCAGAGAGCAAATGAAAAAGGACGTCTCAATCGGTATGACCAAGGACATATTTATGGACATGAAGGTTCAGGAGGCAGTAATTGAGTCAAAGGGTTCTACAGGTATGCTGTAATTGACAATGAGGCCGGCATGGAACATATCAGCCGCCTTACGACCAATAATATTGATTTTCTGATTGCCGTATCTGACCCTACGCGAAGGGGAATTCAAGCGGCATCGAGGATTGTCGAGCTCACAGGTGAACTGGGACTGAATATTGACCGGAAACTCCTGATTGTCAATCAGACAAAAGAAGGTCAGGAACAGGCCATAATACAGGCGGTTAAGGACTATCACCTGGATTTTATCGGCACGGTTCCCGAGGACCCTGAAATACAGGATTTTGACCTTAATGGCAGACCCACGGTGGAATTAGGAAAAGACAGTAAGGCGCTCGTGGCAGCCTATGAGATTTTCGATAAAATTTTCTAAAACTTATGTCAACATATTGTGTGTCTTTAATCAATTAATACAATATGTAGGATAAGCGGTATTGCCAAAACTATTTTAAATTACTACAAAAATCACTTGACAAAAAGCGCATATTCATTTAACTTGTCCACGACAAAACCTTAGATGCAGGAGCAGTTTTTTTTTGCAGGCGATTGTAATAAATTTCACAATTAACCCGGTCAAATGACGATCCTTAGATTTTTGACGTTAATTTGCCGAAAGGCATATTATAAACCTTAACGTTGCATAAAACTTCGAACAAAAACGTGTTAGAGTGCGTGAAATGTGTGTGTAGGCATGATTTTCTGGCCTGAAGTGTAGTTCACACTACATGAGGTTCAGAAAAGCATGACTACACGCGCAGTTCATGCACTATAGCGCGAGTGAAACGGTTTTTGTCGACAGGATTTATGCAACGTTAGGGTCAATTCAGTCAGAGATAAATTCCTCCTTAGTTTTTAGGGGGGTCGATAAAGTGATGGATCGCGGCAAGTTTTTTGTGCCGCGAATTTATTTTCACCAAACTATAGGTAAAATCCAAAAAGGAGGTAGAACATTGGCCTTTGAGATTTCCAAACAGCCCTATTCCGGAGCAATAGGGGAAACAACAGTAGGAACGGGTGACAGTGCTGTTACGCTGGGAGGAGAAGACTCATACCCATTTCATCTTTTTGAAGGCAAGATGCCCAATGCCCCGAAGATTGCCATGGAAGTATGGGACTATGATCCTTCAGAAGAATGGCCGGCACCTGCGATTGAGCCCTTTAAGGATGTTATTTCATCGCCGGATGCATGGGCCAAGAAATGCGTTGATGAATGTGGCGCAGACATAATTGTTCTCCAGTTGAAGAGTACCGATCCCAATGGAATGGACAGAAGCCCTGAAGAGGCCGCACAGGTGGCAAAAAAGGTCTCTGATGCGGTTAATGTGCCCTTAATCGTTATGGGTACGGCAAATAACCAGAAAGACGAAGAAGTCTTAAAACTGATTTCAGAGGCCTGTCAGGGGAAAAACGTTGCCTTGGGCCCGGTCGAAGAAGCAAATCACAAGGCGATCGGCGCCAGCGCTCTCGGATATGGTCATACCATTGTTGCATCGACACCTATCGACGTCAATCTGGCGAAGCAGTTAAATATCCTGCTTGGCAACCTTGGCATTCAGCGCGACAAGATCATCGTTGATCCGACTACAGGCGGACTCGGCTACGGTCTGGAATACAGCTATTCGGTCATGGAACGGATTATGATGGCTGCCCTGACTCAGGACGATGACAAGCTCATGGTCCCGATGATGAACAATGTGGGGAACGAGGTCTGGAAGTGCAAAGAGGCAAAGCAGACCATTGATGAGGCCCCGACCCTTGGTGATCCTGAAAAACGGGGTATCATGATGGAGACCGTGGCGGCTGTCGCTTATCTCATGGCGGGCTCAGATGTGGTTATCTTGAGACATCCTGAAAGTGTTCGTTTGACGCGGTCGTTTATCGAGCTTCTGTCAAACGGTGGAAGCGCAGGAGATGTCCAGGCTATTTCCAAAAATCTGGAGGCGCCTGAGGTTGATCTGGTTGCCCTTTCACCTGCGCCTAATCTGGATTTCCCTGAACCGGAAGCGGCGCCGGCACAAAAACCAAAACCCAAGAAAGAGGCAAAAGCAGCTCCTAAACCCAAGAAAGAGGCAAAAACAGCTCCCGAGCCCAAGAAAGAGGAAAAGCAATCGGAGGAAAATAAAAAAGCAAAGGGCCGGGAAGAAGCCAAGGTAAAGGCGGAAACAGCAGCCGAGGCAAAAGCGGAAGCAGAGGCCAGTGAAAAGGCAAAAGCGGAAGCAGAAGCCAAGGCAAGGGCAAAAGCTGAAGCAGAGATTAAGGCAAAGGCGGAAGCAGAGGAAAAAGAAAAGGCAGAAGCGGAGGCCAAGGCCAAGGCAGAAGAGGTGGCAAAAAGAGAGGCAGAGGAAGAAGCCATAAGGGAGCAAAGGTCAAAGGAGCAAGAAGAGCGGCTTGCCAGGAAGGTGGCCGGAGCTGGAGAAGAAGTCTCCATGAGAATTTTAAGATTTAGATTACAATACAACATAAACATGAGGAGGAACCTCTAATGGCAGAAGACAAACCGACGGTAGTTAAGATAGAAAAGAAGAAAAAAGTGGTTGATCCTGTAGCAGCCTCGATAGACGTTGCATCACAGGAGATGATAGCAAGGGCAACGGACCTGGAGGTAGAAACGATTTTTGACAGGGCCCTGACAATGAAACAGTGTAATATCGGCATTCAGGGCACATGCTGTAAAAACTGTTCAATGGGACCTTGCCGCCTGCCCCTTCCCAAGGGGGGAATTGAAGGAAAAGATGAGCGCAAGGGCCTTTGCTGCGCCACTGCAAACACGATTGCGGCCAGAAATTTCATCAGAA
>JAFDJF010000596.1 GCA_019307645.1 Deltaproteobacteria bacterium | reverse complement strand
TGGAACAGCTCACACTTTACGTCCAGTTTTTCAATAATGGCTTCAATGATCAAATCCGCTTCCTTTGAAGCTTTCTCCATATCCGCTTCAAGGTCAATCCGTTCCATGGCGGCGTCCATGGCAGCTTTGTCCAGCTTTCCGCGCTCGATTCCTTTTTCCATATTCTTTTTGATCGCATCCAGGGCCTGATTCAAGATATCCATGGAAATGTCATTCAGGGTCACGTTATACCCGGCCAAGGCTGCCACATGACCGAGCCCCAGGCCCATCGTCCCCGCTCCGATCACTGTAATATTCTCTATCATCTTCCTCTCCTTTATCCTTCTATGCCCAACTCGTTCAGTTTTTCCGGAGACGGTACCCCTTCTGAATTCCATCCCCGCATCTGATAATACTTTTCACGGGCCTGCAGGAAGCGTTCCCTACTGATCGCCTCACCGCCCTGCTTACCGTCGTCCAGGTTTTCACTGAATAATCTGGGTGGGACCATATCTTCTCCAATTCCCTCACGTAAGTTGAAAACACGTTCCAGATTCCAGATTCTTTCCCCGGCCAGCATTAAATCATCTTCGGTCAACGCTATACCCGTAAGCGCCTGATATAGTTCCGTGAGTACGGGCATGGTGTACTGTGCATTGCGCATGCCGAACTTGCAGGTGAGATAAGAGTCGGCAAGGGCCAGGAAGTGTTCTTTGTTTATCAGTGTAGCCAGATGGTTTTCAAAACCGTCTTCCTCGAACTCGCCCATAAAGATTTCATTCACGTACAGCGCTGCCCGCAGATGGCACGCCCCCCGGTTGCTTGACACCAGTGAGAAACCCGTACCAAAGGATCGCCTCGATTCATAACCCGGGTATTCCTGTTTTTTAGCGTGAATCACCCGGTCAAGGGCCGCCGGTCCCCAACTTTCGGCAGCTCGATAGGAGCCTTCAGCCAGCAGGTCACCCACCCCTGTTCTTGCGGCGATTTTCGGGATCAGCGCGATCACCGATTCATGATCCCCCCAATTCATGGTGTGTCCGTCCAGTTTGTCTGCATTGATAATGCCTAAATCGTAAAGATCCATGAGAAAGGCAAAAACATTTCCACAGCTGATGGTGTCCATGCCCAGGTCGTTGCAAAGATAGTTTGCCATGAAAATGGACTCCAGATTCGTGTTGGTACAGTTGGAACCGAACGCCATCAACGTTTCATACTCCGGCCCCTCAACTTCATCCAGTTTGTAGGGGCCTTTCGCTACCGTATGCAGGTTTCCGCATTTCAGGGGGCAGTTAAAACAACCGCGATTCTTAACGAAGTAGCCTGACTTCATCGCTTCGGCATTAATCTGCTCTGCCTCGGTGAAATGGCCTGAACGGAAATTCTTGGTCGGCAGCACATTTGCTTCATTGAAGACGTCAAAAGCCATGGAAGAGCCGTACTTGGCAAACGCCGCACCTCCTTCCACGGCCAGCTTGGCACCCCGCCGGGAAATCTCGGTAACCTTTTCAGGGTGAGCCGGATGTATGGGCAGTTTGCCCCTGACGGCGATGGCCTTCAGCTGCTTGCTGCCCATGACCGCTCCCACACCGCTGCGCCCGGCCGCACGGTGGCCGTTCATCAAGGCCGCAAACTTTACCAGATTTTCGCCGGCCGTACCGATAGAGACGACTTCCACATCGCCTTCTTTCTCTCTGATAAGCCGTTCGGTTTCAAATACCCCTTTACCCCAGATATCCTCAGCCGGCTTAAGGGACGCCTTCCCTTCGTCAATCATCAGATAGCAGGGGGCGCTGGACGCACCGGTTATAACGATGCCGTCAAAGCCAGCCCTTTTTAAACGCGGCCCCCAATGCCCGCCACAATGACTGGCGGCGGCGATACCGGTCAGCGGTGATTTGGTAGTGACATTAAAAAAGGCGGAAAAAACACCTGCTCCGGTGTAGGGTCCTGTGGTCAAAATCAAGGGGTTTTGTGGTCCCAGGGGGTCCACTTTCGGAGGGGCCAATTCGGACAGCAACTTGATGCCAAGCCCCCGCCCGCCGATGAAACGTTTGAGATCATCCCTATCGGTGGGTGCATCTTTTACTTCTCTTTTTTCAAGATCAACCCACAGCATCTGTCCTGTATAACCGTCTGTTTGCATCTCCAAATCCTCCATTGTAGCTACCCAATGATATTACATTTCTTGCTCGAATCCTTTTTCCATTGGAGACAGCATGTTTCAGACAGCAATTTCGTATGTTTCTTTTAAAAATTCAAGATTTTTCCGAGCATTTTCATATTTGACTTTTCCGTAATTATAATAGTCGAAATCGATGGTTGAAACATTGAGCTGGATCATGCTCCATAAGAACCAATAAATATCCGGAAACGGTTTAAACAGATCGATATAATAGAGGTCCCGGTCAAAGTCCTGTCCGTCGCAATATGTTTCCACAATCGCCGTCTCTGCATCACGGGGAACAAGAATTTCCTGAAACATGTCTGCGATGTCATAATAGAGGGGCGACATACCGGCGTATTCCCAATCGATGATATACATGGGGGAGTCGTAACGGGGGAGCGCCTCTTCCTTAATCAGCAGGAAGTTATCCGCCAACAGATCGTTGTGGCAGGCGGTGTATTCGGCTTCCGCAATGTTGATGATTTGATCCAGTTTCGAAAGCCGGTCAACGGTG
>JAFDJF010000595.1 GCA_019307645.1 Deltaproteobacteria bacterium | reverse complement strand
AAGCTCCCTGATCAGCGGGTTTTTTTTTTTTTTTTTAAGGAGGCCTCTAAAACCTGATTATATTGCAGATTCCCTAAATTTATCCATTGAGGAAGTGGGAGACCTTGTCAAAGGTCTGCTCATCAAAGGATACATTCGTAAACAGGAACATTCGGGAGAAATTTATTACCTGAGCAATGAATCAGTAGGACAGTGATCAGTACTCAAAGGTCAGTTATTTTTGCGCGAGTCCTTAGACAAAACCTGTGATTGATGGCAGATCCTCCTGCAACAGTTTGAATTGTTTAGATTTCTAGATGTATAGACGGTAACAGCGGATATCCCCAGACACCCATTAGGAGAAAAAAAGTGGCTCAAAATGCGGATCGGTTCTTTGTGGGTATTGATGCAGGATCTGTCAGCCTGAATTGTATTGTCATCAGCGACAAGCCGAAGATCGTTTACGAACTTCCCTACCAGCGCCACCTTGGCAAAGTGGAAGACGGGGTTTCTGCACTTCTGCGCACCCTGTACCAAAAATTTGGCCAGGACAGTATCCGTTCGGTTTCTTTTACCGGAAGTCATGGAAAGACCCTCAGCGAAAAACTGGGGGCTTTTTATGAGTTCGAGACCATCAGTCAGGTCCTGGGCGCTGTTTTCATAAAACCGGATGTTAAGACGATCATCAGCATGGGCGGGCAGGATACGGCCCTTTTACAGATCAATCACTATGGTGTCGATGATCAGCAGGAAGGCCTTGGCTGGGAACTGGAGTATTTCAATACAAACGGCCCGTGTGCCTCGGGTACCGGATCATTTATTGATCAGCAGGCCCAGAGACTGGCTACCTCCATGTATGCCAGAAAAACGGATATTTCCCAGGATCAGATCGACAAAATACTGGCAGACTTTATTGCGCTTGGGCTCAAAAGCGAGAAGCCTGCCAATGTGGCATGCCGCTGCACGGTCTTCACAAAATCCGACATGATTCACCTTCAGAACAAAGGAGAGAAGCTGGAGGATATCATCTATGGCCTGAACGTCGGAAACGCCCGAAACTACATGAGCACCATTGTGTCAAACCGTGAGCTTGAAGAACCGATCGTTTTTATCGGGGGGCTTTCCATGAATGATCTCCAGGTGAAGGCCTTCAGGGAGTATTTCCCCGGGTTGATTGTGCCGCCGTATAACACATCCATTGGGGCCCTGGGAGTCGCGCTTCAGGCCCTGGAGTCTGCCAGGGAAGCTCAAGTGGATGTGGCGGTGCTGAGGGCTGTGGGGACTGATCGGGAGATGTCAGTGCCGGTTGCGCCCAAGCTTGAGTTGAAAAAGACGGCCTTTCAGGAAACAAACGAGATCAAGAAAAGGCCAATGCGAAAAAAGGCCAGGGTGTATCTGGGATTAGACATAGGGTCCACGACAACCAAATACGCCCTGATAAAGGAAAACCGTGACATTATTCATAAGAGCTACGTGCCCACGCAGGGCAAACCCATAGAGGTCACGCAGCGTCTTCTCCGGTTCCTGCGCGACCAAATGGGGAATAAAATTGAAATCGCAGGTACGGCCACAACCGGTTCAGGCAGGAATGTGGTTGGCGATTTTCTCAATGTGGATCTGATTATTGACGAGATCACCGCACACGCCAGGGGCGCAGTGGAAATAGACCCTGGAATTGACACCATCTTTGAGATAGGGGGGCAGGATTCAAAGTACATCTACATCGCCAATACCCACCCTCTGGATTTTGACATGAACAAGGTTTGTGCTGCAGGCACCGGCAGCTTTCTGCATGAACTGGCAAACAAATACGGGATCAATATCGTGGGAGAATTCCAGGATATTGCCCTGTCGTCAGATAAGCCGGTCAAGCTGGCTGAGAGGTGCACCGTGTTCATGGAATCCGACCTTATTTCTTATCACCAGAAAGGGGTTCTCCAGAAAGATCTCATTGCAGGGCTGTGTTATGCCATTGTCCACAATTACCTGAATCGTGTGGTGGAAAAGAGGAAAATAGGCCAACGGGTTATGTTTCTCGGGGGGCCGTCTTTGAACAAAGGGGTGGTGGCCGCATTTGAAAATGTTCTTGGACGTCGCATTCTGGTTCCCCCGCACCGAGAGGTGCTGGGCGCCTACGGGGCTGCTATCAGTGTACAGGAAAGGATGTCCCGGACACCGTTTCACAGAGAGGCCTTTGAGTCACATGATGATGCTGTCAGTGTGCAGGAAAGAATGCTACTGGAAGACATGGCCGGCAGCACATTCCGGGGGCTTGAAAGTGCAATCAACGACCGGATGGAGCATAAAGAAAAGATATGCCGTGCGGATCCCAACTGTCATAATCAGTGTAAACTGAAAATATATGATTTTGACGGTCGCCGCAGTGTCTGGGGCGGTGAGTGTGGCCGGTATGAGCTCACAAGAAGCAGCGGGCAAAAGCGTGAGAACTTCTTTGCATTAAGGCAGGATATTTGGAAGTCGCACATGGCCGGGGTTTATGAAGAACTTAAGGGCGAGGCCCTGATGCAAGTGGACAACCGGCCGACAGTGGGGATGCAGAGCGCCCTTTACGGACAGCAGACCGCCATCCTGTGGGCGCATTTTTTTGATCGGCTCGGGTTCCGGCTTGTCATGACACCGCCCACAAATATGCATATATCCAAGATCGGGATAGAGACAATGG
>JAFDJF010000594.1 GCA_019307645.1 Deltaproteobacteria bacterium | reverse complement strand
TTCGAGCTGCACAGGTAATACTTATACTCATAGCTGCCACTTCCTCCGGTAACTTCAGCAGTAAAGGTTACCATGGTTCCTTCAGGCTGAGGGTTAGGTAGATTTGAGCCCAGAGAAACAGAAGTTGGCGGATTGGTATCACCACTAACAACACAGCAAGAGGAATCCCATACCTGATAGGCATCGGTAGCCCCGGCATTTTTTGCCCAGACTTGCATATAGGAGGTGCCGGCAAACCCTGTGGTATTCCAGACGTAATTGGGTGATGATGAGTAATCCTGAACCATTGCCCACTGTCCATCCGGATTTCGAAACCAGAATCTATATTGATAACTGCCACTTCCTTCACTCGCTTCAGCAGTAAAAGTCACCGTTACTCCTTCAGGCTGAGGATTGGCAAGATCTGAAGTTAAAGAAACTGAAGTTGGAGGGTTCATGTCAGTGCTAAACGGCATGTCACTCCAAACCCGATCGTCATCGTTTGACCCTGCATTTTTCGCCCAGACGTGTATTCTGTCAATACCAGCCGTTACATTCCATGTGAAGTTCGCTGATGGGGAGTAATCTTGAACTATTGACCACTGTCCATTCACTGCATTTCTGGCCCAAAATCTGTACTCATAACTGTCGCTTCCTCCGTTCGCTTGGGCAGTAAAAGTAACAGTCGTCCCTTCAGGTTGAGGGCTGGCAAGATCAGAGGTCAAAGAAACAGAACTGGGCGGATTACTATCAGCAACTGTAGCAGACACTTCTTCGGAATAACCACTTTCACCATAACTATTATAAGCAGTTACAGCGAAATAATAGGTGCCGGGATCAAGAGAGAGTGTGTGAGAGGTTTGATCCATAACGTCTTCCGGGGTCTGGTAAGAGCCACTCTCTGTGCCATAATAGACATTGTAGCCGTCAGCTTCAGCCACGGAATTCCACTGAAGTGAAACATCGGCGGAATGGACTGGTATGGCAAACATAGAAAAAATCACGGTTACCGTCAGAAACGGCAGTAACGCACGGTAGCAAAGAGATCGGTGTGATATTTGAAGCAGTCTTTTCATGGAAGCACCTCCAGGGATTGTGTTTCAGCAAAACTCAACTTTTTCCATAGATGCTGGTCTCGCAATGTAATCCTGATGCCCGAAAACTCTGCAAAAACAATGCCAGGCGCGAACTCCTCGAATTTTTTCATTCACTGCACATACAGCAGGAAAGGATTTTTATGTTTTTTGATCAACAGAAACAAAGGGTTAAAAGATCTAACTGGTTCATATCAAAAAGGATAATGCCTCAATTGAGGTCACAAGCATGTTTCACCCAATGGGTGAAAGAAGCAAATCGACGAGTTGATTGAATTGTGTTGAATGTCAAGTTGTTGATGGTTTCGTAAAAAGTCGTCACTCCGGTGAAAATCGGAGTTCAGACAAGCTTGAACTATTTGATATAACTGGATTCCGGCCTCCGCCGGAATGACAGAAAATGGTGTTTTTCGACTTTTTACGGAATCATCGATCCTGCTCATCCTGTCAAAATCCATGCGATCAGAATATCTTGGTACCGATAAATGTATGCCTATCTTTACGCATGTACACAAAAGTATAAATGTCTCAAAAGTTCTGACGTCAAATTTCTCAAAAAATACTCTCATGTAATCTCGTGGGATGAGGCTTTGGACACCACAGGTTCCCCTTGACAAAAACCGTTTTTTTGCATGTGCCGGCTTAATCCCGAATTGTTCTAATAAGTTATTGAATAGATTAGGGGAATGGTGTGAATTATCTAAAGAAAAATTGGAAAAAGATTTGATAATCAAAATGGAACTTGTTATAGATTC
The DNA here is from genome assembly GCA_019307645.1 of Deltaproteobacteria bacterium. The sequence continues at coordinate 834 of JAFDJF010000594.1, read as the reverse complement.
CGCAAGGATTCTGAATTTAATCGTGGCAGGGGTTTACCTGATCTCCCTGTTACTCTGCCATCCATATCTTGTATCGATTTAACAGCGATTACAGATCCATTTGCCACACTAAAAAATAATGTCGGCATTAGTTCACCAATTCATTTATGATATTTTTTTCGCCTCCTGAAAGGCGGCATGGTGTATTTCATCCTGTGGTTTTCCGGATTCTAAATGGGGACGAATCCATTCTGCTTTGTGGAGTGGCGATTGACTTTATATGCCATTTTAATCGGCGCTATGTAACCGAAGAGGCGGAGCTGTGCGATTTGAAATACCCAATTAACCTTTGAACCTTGCTCCGCTCACTTTAGGTATTTGTATCTTGGCGGCTTATTGCTTTGCGGCAAAACGTATTTTCTTCACTACCAAAGGATGAGTTCAGACATGAAAAAACTAAATTTGATATGGCTCACTGTTTTCCTTAGTTTCTTTTCCTTCACTGCTTTTTCAATAGTTCCACCATTCACCTTTGCGTGGGAAAGTCAGGGCTCCCAGTCATTTAATAGTCTCAATATTGGGAGCAAGGCTGATTTCACGAGATTAACGACAAGTGAAAAAGCCGAATATCTGGAAAGGCTGAGTGAGTCGGAGAAAAAAGAACTCTTCGACACATTGAGCCAAAGTGAAAAAGAGAGATTGTTTAGAAAATACCCTGAGTTGTTGTCTGAAATTGCATCCGAAAGCACGGAGTCACTCCTTCCGAGACGGGAACCATTTGAGACGTTTGAAGAAAACAAAAGATGGTCGGCAGAAAAGCAGGTTGGAACTCCTGAAGAACAAGAACCCCCATCC
>JAFDJF010000593.1 GCA_019307645.1 Deltaproteobacteria bacterium | reverse complement strand
AATTACAGATGCGGAAGTAACATTCGGATATTCCTGGTAATATATCAGGAGGAGCTAACCGTCCACCCCCTTTCCCTTTTGTGACATGCTGTACAGGGGTAGTTTGACCTGTTGGGGACATAGTACCGGACTGCAACTTCCAGGTCATGATAATTATAGCACAATGTCGGCGGCCTGTTGTTGTGGGAAGTTAAAAATGAATTCATTCCATTTGAGTTGAACAGGGTAATCAGTTCGTTAATGTCATATTTGTATTCATTCATGCGGTCAAAGGCAAAGCACAGCCTGAGAATGGACAGCCGCACACCCATTTCCCTCCAAAAATCCAGCATCGAATAAACGTAATCCCTATCCATGTTGATCCCATTCAGGGTAACGCAATTAACGTTGACAAAAAAGTTGTAATCTACAGCGCTTTCTATATTTTCCACAACTCTGGTGAAACAGTCTCGGCCGGTTATGCGTTGATATTGAATCCTGTCCACGGCATCACACGATACATTTATACGGGCTACGCCCAGGTCTTTCATTAAATCCAGGTGTCGGTCTAACCTGACACCATTCGTGCTCACATGAACCTGATTGCCCCCAAAAATGTCTATAACAATTCTTAATACGTCAGGAAAAGATTCGACTATAAGCGGAAGGGCGGAAAAGGAATCTATTTCCCGTTCAAAGCCCTCATTGTGGCAATAGATGCAGCGCAGATTGCATTCGGGTGTGAGAATAAGACGTAAAATACTCGCCGGGGTGTCGGGAAAAATTAAACTCATAGGGTTTCCTATCAGCACCTTTGAACGAAGAAGCGTTCAAGTTGAACTCGTAAATACATTTCATAACGCATTACTGACAGAAATATAGGAAACCTGCCGTGATGTGTCAAGACATGTGTTTGTCTTGCCTGATTATGTGGACCAAATTGACAAGTTCATACTGATTACTGTATGGTTTTAAAATCCGGCTCTTCTCCAAATTAGTTGGAGAAAAGGATTCAAGGATTCGAGGGGTCAAGGATTCAAGTGCTTTCTAACAGCGGAACGCGCTGCTATACATACCATTGGCATCTCATCTTCAGGTCACTCTTGACATATTATGAAGATCAAAAAACCTTGAAATAGTCCACTATTACTCACCTTTTGCTCTTCATAAATATGTCAATATTAACCCAAATCTGAGCGCCAAAATGTGAATTTATTTTTCCGCGAACCCTAAGGGTAATGTATTGGCTTTAAACAGTGTCCACCTATAAATGGCTATTTGACGTTACTCTTTTTCACTCGAACCCTTGAATCCTAGACCCCTTGGACCCTCTATCAATCGACCCATTCATTGGGAGATGATCCTAAAATCTAAACCCTTAAAAGGAGCGCACCAATGGTTGTTGTCACAAAAGCTGCCTTAGACCGGATTGCAGCAGAAATGAAAGGAACGCAAATTAAGCCGATCCGGATCTACATGACCAAAGAGAAGGGGTCAACCTGAAGCTGCGGATTTACTCTTTCATTAGCTCTGGATGAGCTGAAAACCAGTAATGACAACGTCTATGAGATTGAAGGCTTTCAGTTTGTTGTGAACAAGTCTTTAGAGAAACCGACACTGCCCTTAAAAGTAGATTTTGGTCCAAAGGGATTTGTTATTACCTGACCTGATCATCCCCTTTTTTCTTGACCCGTCAAACCATTTCATATATTTATAGGTTGGAAATAAGTTGGAAAAATAGATTTACTGTCAGACTTCAACTGCCAATTAACACAGGGTTGGAAAAAGGTTGGAATAATGGGCGGGCGTACTAAAACCAAATATCCCGGTGTCTATTACAGAAATGCACGGCGCAGAGGAAAAGCAGGGACTGAAAGGGTCTACTACATTGTCTTTAAAAAAGGGGGCAGGGTGTTTGAAGAAAAGGTGGGCCGTCAATATGCAGACGCAATGACCCCTGCGGAAGCAGCCGAGATTCGTGCTCAAATCGTCAATAGTAAGCGGTTGTCCCGACAAGAGATAAGGAAACAGGAGAGAACGGAAAAAGAGTCAGAAGAGAAGCTCCGGCGCAGGAAAATCTCGCAGGAAAACCCTGAAAGCATGATGCTGGAAGAAGAGTGGCTTCTGTTTATGGAATCAGCAACCAACAGTTTCTCCCTCTGGGATTCTGAACTCAATGTCCTGGAAATAAATGCCGCGACACTGATGTTGATGCCGGAGGGCACCAGGAAAAAGGATATCATCGGAAAGAATTTTTCGGAATTATCCCCCGATTCAAAGCAGGACGGTGTGTATGACAAGTTCCTGCAGGCCATAAAGACGGGAAACCCTATCATTATCGAAGACTTTACACCTCCTCCCAGATTTGGAGAGGACGTACATTTAAATGTAAAGGCCTTCAAAGTCGGCAAAGGCCTGGGTATTATTCTCACAGACATCACAGAAAGAACGCGGGCGGAAAGAGAACTCAGAAAAAGAGAACATGAATTGGAACATAAGACTGTAGATCTGGAGGAAATGAACACCGCGTTGAATGTGCTGCTGAAAAAGAGGGAGAAGGATAAATCAGAACTCGAGGAAAACATTATATCCAATGTAAAGGAATTGATCGAACCCTATCTGGAAAAAATGAAAAACAGTCGATTGGATGACAGACAGAAAATCTACATGGACATAATAGAAGCCAACCTGAATGATATTGTTTCCCCGTTTGTACGTGTCCTCAACACTGACTTCCTGGCCCTGACGCATACGGAAATTCAGATATCAAATCTCGTAAAGCGGGGAAGAACAACAAAAGAGATCGCAGAACTGTTGAGCCTGTCCGCGAAAACGATTGCCTCGTACAGGGAGCAAATCAGAGAGAAGCTGGGGATTAAAAACCGAAAAATCAATCTAAGAACCTATCTCATATCCATTCAATAATGCCTCTTTTGATACGGCACTATTACGGCAATAAATAAGTCTTGTACTTCCGGCGATTTTTACATTAAAATAAAAACATCGGTAAAAGTTTAGCGTTTTGAAAGCAGGCCAGGCCGTGGAGGTCTCTTTTTAGAAACCCGCATATTTGAGAGTCATTCCAAAATAACGGCAGCTTGCTACGCAATTTGTCTTTCGGGGGCCTACAAAGCGCGTCTTCCGCTCCAAGATGCCCTTCTCTGCCTTTACGTTGCTTGAAACCCAGACTTGGCGCGCATAATAACGGATGTCAGTTGTGATGCGGGTTGCTAAAAAGAGACCCCCACGGCCCGACTATTTCGATTAGATTCCGTCTTTTAAAAGCGCTGAACTGTTACAAACACCCGAGCAAATTTCCGTGGCAGGCAG
>JAFDJF010000592.1 GCA_019307645.1 Deltaproteobacteria bacterium | reverse complement strand
AGAGATGCAATGTTGACAATGTTACCTTTACCCGCATTCAACATTTCAGGGATCGCCCGCTTGCAGCACAAGAATACGGACTTGAGATTGATCGTCTGCACCCTGTCCCATTCCTCCTCAGTCGTCTCCAAAAGACTTTTCATGAGTAGGATACCGGCGTTGTTGACCAATATATCAAGTCTGCCAAAAGTTTCCACTGCGGCGTGAATCATGCGACTAACATCATCTGTGTTGGAAATATCGGCTGTGACCGTAATACAGCTACCCCCTTTTTCCTGAACCAGCCTGGCCGTCTCTTCAACACGCTCTGTCACAACGTCAGAGGCAACTATTTTAGCGCCTTCTTCACCCATGAGCAGACTGCACGCGCGGCCAATTCCAGAACCCGCACCAGTAATCACGGCTATTTTATTTTCAAGTCTCATAACAGCGTTCTCCCTGAATTAGATTCATTTGTTATATATCAGAAAGTACAAAGAAAGGGGGAATACAACCCTAAAAACTGTATATCCTTATATGACAGATCTTACCGTCTCGAATATCGTAAAAAAGGCTGAATTTTGCGTTAATCGATTCACCTGCTTTAAAAGACCGGCCCAAAAACTCCGGAAGATCGATTTTCGCTTCTATCCTGTCATCCACTTCGACAGCCGCCTTGTCCCCGTCAACGACAATGTTTAGAGGGGTCAATGTCTCTTTGACGGCCTGCCACGCGCCGTCAAGATAGCTGATGACGGCTGTTTTCCCAATGACCTTGTCGTCCTGGTACTCAAAAATAACATCATCGCTGTAATAAGCTGACAGCACCTCTCCACTGTTAGAAGCATTAAAATCTTTATAATATGCTTCTATCAAATTCTTGTTCTCCATAATACCCTCCTTGTTATAGACTACTTCGAATTCCCTCTAATATCTGCTTTATCTCCGGTGCCATCTGCAAGAACTGATCGAGCTTTTCGCAGGTATACTCATCACAGTGAGCGCAATTATCAATATCCCTTGTCATCCCGCATTTTCTTATATCACACACAGCGCAGGATTTGAAGAGCGTTCCGCCCTCTGATTTGCAGCCGTCGCAATTAATATCTTCGGGAGTGAAATTCATTTTGAATCGTTTCGACCATTGTTCTGCGACCTCGGATCTTTCTTTATCGCCTTCATTTCGTGTTGCCAAATATGTATCGCACTCCGTACATGGAATTCCACAATAGGCTATCATTTTTTCCGTCATAATCACCTCTTCATCTATTGCTCAGCTGCGTGACGCCCGGCAATGTAACCAAAAACCATACTGATGCCTATTGTGGCGCCGCCTCCCCAATAGCTGGGCCCGCTCACGCCGGCCGCCACGTTACCGGCCGCATACAGTCCGGGGATGGGTTTGCCGGATACATGCAGCACCTGGCCCTTTGTGTTGGTCTTGGGTCCACCCTTGGTCCCCAGGGAGCCGCTGTGGACTCGCAGGGCATAGAAAGGGGACTTTTCGATTGTGCCCAGGTTGGGATTTGGCTTTTGAGTCGCATCTCCGTAATATTGGTCATAGGCGCTCTCACCCCGTTTGAAATCAGGGTCCGAACCTTTGAGCACATGCTCATTAAAGCGCTTGATTGTTGTCGAAAGACCCGAAGGGTCCATGCCCGCCTTTTGTGCCAGTTCATCCAGCTTCTCGGCTCGTTCCACATAGTCAGGAACAGGACTGCCCGGCAGGACCCCCATAAAAGTGTAATTATCAAAGTACTGCTGGTCTAAAATGATCCATGCGGGCACATTGGTTTGTTCACAGGTGTTTGGATCCAGAATATAAAACGGCTTAGACATGTCATTGTAATTGGCCGCCTCATTGACGAACCGCTTGCCTTTCCTGTTTACAATAATCGAATGGGGAAGACTCCGCTCAGCCAGACAGGCCTGGCTCAATTGTCTGCCGTCGTATTCTGCACCCGGAGCGACCATTGAAATAAATCCCCAGTTTTCACTCATGTTGCCCAGGTCGGCGCCCAATGCCATAACCATTTTCAGGCCGTCGCCTTCGTTATGAGGAGGGCTGTTTGGGTGGGTGATATCACACGGCAGAAACTGAGCTTTCAACTCCTCATTCCATTCGAATCCCCCACAAGCGAGGATGACCCCTTTGTTTGTTCCAATATGGAAGTCCCGGTCCTCCTGTTTGGCCAAAAGTCCGATCACCCGGTTATCTGCCACGAACAACTCCAGACCGCGGGTGTTCAGGATGGGCTCAATGCCCCGGTCCAGGCAGCCCTTGTACAGAGGAGCCATAAGGGCACCTCCCAAACCCGTAAAACCGGCCTCCATTCGCTCCTTGACTATGTCAAAAGGAATCGCGTAGGGCCTGCTGAGGGCGGTCCATTTTTCCATCTCCGTATGGTTCATGGGTAAGCTCATGATCGGGTTGGGGCGAAGGTTTGCACTGGAATCCCCCAGCTCGTTTGTGTTAAAAATGAGCGCGCCCAATGTACGGGATGAGTCTCCGCTGTGGCCGCCCTCCATGTCGGGATGATAGTCGGGGTATGATGCGCATTCAAACTTTAGCGGTGTGCGTTCTTCCAGATACTTGACCATCTCAGGCCCTGTATCCACGTATGCCTCCACAAGTTCATCTGCGGCACGGCCTTTGGCCAGTGCTTTGCAGTATTTAAGCGCGTCCTTCCTG
>JAFDJF010000591.1 GCA_019307645.1 Deltaproteobacteria bacterium | reverse complement strand
GGGTTCCCCGTTACCGATGGCAAAATTCCATGTCAGGCGATTGTAAACCGGCCGCACCCCTTCATCATCCCGTCCCCGGAGCAGGACAAGTTCTTCCTCAAGAAGCGAATCCACCTGGTTCTGGAAACAGAAAATAGATGACGCCTCAGAGCCGACCTGGCCGTCCTCAGTGGAAAAGCCGATGGTCGGATCACATGCATCAGCGGCTGCCTCGAGCCCCTCAAGCATATAGAGATCTGCCAGGCGGCTTGATGCAAAAAGCAGTGCCTTGTTGATGTCCGCGAAATCATCTCCTTCGCCAATGAGCGATCGCCCGCGATTGAGGAGGGTCTCATACACTTCGATTATCCCAAGACCCTGGAGATATTCCGGCTCATCGCTCAGGGCCACATCCCCTTCATAGCGGCCTCCGGCCTGGGCGATCATGCTGGCAATGGTATTGACATCGCTGGCGTGAAAGTCTTTGACCTTCTGGTCAAAGAGGTTTATTTTTTTCATTACCCGCTTGATCCAGCCTTCGTAAAGCTGAGGATCAGTCCATACACTTGTAAAATTACCCCAGGGCGCCTGGTAATGGTAGCGGACCGAGAACCACTTGTCGGGCAGGAGCTGCTGGCCGGTACCTTGTATGACTGTGTCAACAGCACTGATATAAAAATTAGCGCCTCCGATTAAAGTCGGGTCGCCGTCATAGGGCTGTGGTTTATAATCCTTCCAGACAGTCGGGGGGTCATTGTCAGGCCCCAGAGGAATGCCTGAAAAATCCGCAGTGCGGTATTTCCACTCAAAATAACGGATGTCCGCATTGCCGCCAAAATCGCCGTTGTGGCGCATGGTTACCTTTTCCGCAAAAGGATTTGGAGATTCAAATACCTTTATGTCACCACGGTAGAGATCGGGACTTACCTTGATAACTGAAAGCATGGTGGGCGCCGGGCAGTCCTCGTGGTTGTTAAAGGCCAGGGTCACATAGCCTGTGCCCCTGGCATCGCCGGCAGTCAGGGCCTTCATCTCAGTAAAGTGCTGTTCCGGATATCCGGAAGGTGGATATTGTAGATTGTTCTCTCCGGTGCTCTGCAGCTCGTTGACATGACTCATAAACGTTGGATCCGGCGAGCTCAAGTCATCAACAAAGACCTGTTCGATCTCATAGATTTCCCTGTCACTCAACACGTTGAGCAGCAGAAGGGGCTCTCCTGTGATATTGCTGTAAATCCCCTTGAATTTCAGGACTTCCTCCACCTCGTCATAGGAAAGACGGGTCTGCAGGTGATAGGGAAGGGTCCTGAACATCCACCTGTTGGTTGAAAGGTCTTTTTCAGGTTTGAGCGACTGAGGAAGGTCATTTTCAGGATCCGCCAAATGATAATCTGAGGAAGAATATTCTTTTAATGGATCAATGAGGTTGACGCTGTGCAGTGCGTAGTTCGGGGCACCCGACGCCTCCTCCACAGGTTGATCAAACAGCACCTTGACAATGCACTGGTCCTTTATGTTCGGAAGGCCCACGGTCTCGCCGTCCTGGGTTTTGGCATCAGCAAGGGTCTCACCGACAAACAGGGTGGGAACGGTATCCGGCCATCTTATGGCATAGGTTACGTCCACGGGTGTCTGCCCGTCAAATGTACCGTCCAGACCCTCTAGCAACGGAACAGGTGTGCCCACGGGTTCATCCGGGTAGCCATCGGCGTCCAGATCGTACCAGAATCCTGCCTGCAGTCGGTAAAAATATCTGAGAACAATATCCGTGGCAGGCTCACCGTTTAAACCGCCGTTCCTGGAAAAGAATTTGTCGTCCTTATCCTTGAGAACCCATCTCAAGTCCCCCGGATAAATGTACGATTCTTCACAGGGACCAAAGGTTAACTGGTTCAGCGGGTAGGGCGGATTGATTTCCTTGCCGGCCTCATCCGCGTAGTGGAACCGATAATAGACATCACTTTCCACCAGCACACCGTGCTTATCCAGAGAATATGATGGTGTGGGCGGGCCGCCGGACATCACCTGAAGCTGCCCATTCCCATCAATGTAGTGCTTCTGGACTCCCGCGACCGGGAGGCAGGGAACAGACCCAATGTTTCCGCCAGAGTAATTGTAGCATGTCTCAACATCATCAGCCGGGTTTACCACGTATCCGTCAACGTCAATATAGTAACTGTTCTCCGGAAGGGGACCCGACCTTTCGATCAGGACGCCGTTTTCATCCAAATAATATCTTTCGAATTCAACCTGTGCCGGAACAACCTGGCCTCCCTGCATTCTATAGGTGCCAGCCTGGGCCACGACCTGAAATACCTCGAAATTCCACTCATAGCGCAGGGGGTCCCTGTACTTGAGCAGGACATAGGGTTCAGAGGTATACGGTCTTCGAGTATCGTCCCAATTGGTCCTGTTCAGGTCGGTTCTCAATGGGAACAGTCCCGGGTGCTCCGATCCCTGGGCCGTGAAGAAGGCGGTGTGTTCCTCGTTGGGGTTGTAGCCTGGAAAGTCCGGATCGGTCTGGTCATAAACAAGCATGTTGGCCATCTGCCCATATATCCCCGGATCCAGGGGGCCAGAGCCTTGCTTGCTGGCGATGACAATCTTTCGATCATCCGGCCACACAGTGGTGTAGTGCACCGGTTTGGACGGCCAGCACACGGTGGAAGTTTCGCTTTTGTCGTACCAGACCA
>JAFDJF010000086.1 GCA_019307645.1 Deltaproteobacteria bacterium | reverse complement strand
GTTATTTCATCAATTTTCTTAATGAACTCGTCTGTTACCTTCTGCACTTCATTTAAGCCCTTGTGCATTTCATCCTCGGAAATATCTTTATCGTTTTTCATTTCCTTGAGCATATCATTGGCTTCCCGCCGGTGATTGCGAATGGAGATCTTGTTGTCCTCGGCCATTTTCCTTGCCAGTTTTGCAAGTTCCTTTCGCCGTTCTCCGGTAAGCGGCGGAATCGCGATTCTAATGATCTTACCGTCATTCATGGGGGTCAGTCCCAGTTCGGATTTCAGGATGGCCTTTTCAACGTCACCAATTATGGTTTGGTCCCAGGGTTGAATAATGATAAGGCGGCTTTCAGGGGCAGAAATTGTAGCAACCTGATCCAGAGGCATTTGTGTCTCATATGCCACAACTCGAATTCCGTCCAGCAGGGCAGTGGATGCACGACCGGTCCTTATCCGGTTGAAGTCCTTCTTGAGGGACTCCGCGGATTTTGTCATATCGTCGCGTAGCTCGGAAAGGATCTCATCTATCATTATTGTTCTCCTCTGATTAATGTCCCCACCTTTTCGCCTGAAACCGCTTTCATTATGTTTCCCGCATCCCCCAGGTTGAAGACGATAATCGGCAATTGCTGACCCATGGCCAGGGATACGGCAGTCAGGTCCATGACTTTTAGATTTTTTTCCAGGACCTCGCCGTATGTAAGCTCGGAAAATGGTTTGGCGGAAGGTTCCAGTTTCGGATCCGCATCATAGACGCCATCCACGTTGGTTGCCTTCATAAGGACTTCCGCATCTGTTTCAAGTGCCCTGAGAGTCGCGGCGGTATCCGTGGTGAAATAGGGGTTCCCCGTGCCAGCGCCAAAGATGACAATGCGTTTTTTGGAAAGGTGCTTGATCGCTTGTCCCCTGTCATAGGACTCCGCGACCCTGTGGATATCAAGGGCGGACATGACTCTGGATTCGAGGCCGATTTTCTTTAAAACCTCACCTAATGCAATGCTGTTTATGACGGTTGCAAGCATTCCCATGTGGTCACCGGCAACGCGTTCCACTCCGAATGCCTCAGACTGAAGCCCTCGGAAGATATTCCCTCCACCAATGACAATCCCTATCTCAACACCGAGCTTATGTATGTCTGATATCTCGGTGGCCACAGTTTCAAGAACTGATGGATCGATCCCGAAGGATTGATCCCCCATCAGGGCTTCTCCACTTAATTTGAGCAGTATCCGCCTATAGTGGGGGCGAGTATCATTCACCGGCATCTCCAAGCTGGAAACGGGAAAAACGGCTGATTACAATGTTTTCTCCGGTTTTTGCCATCAACTCGTTTAAAAGATCCTGAACGGTGATATCCGGATTTTTTACGTACGCTTGTTCCATGAGGCAGGATTCGGAAAAGAACTTTTTCATTTTTCCTTCGACAATTTTGTCTATGATTTTTTCCGGTTTGCCTGATTCCCTTGCCTGGGTGGCATAGATATCCTTCTCTTTTTCCATTACATCTTCCGACACGCTTTCCCGATTGATGGCGATGGGTGCTGTCGCAGCGATCTGCATGGCGATATCTTTTACAAAGTCCGTAAAATCATCTGTCTTTGCTGAAAAGTCGGTTTCACTGTTAACTTCCACAAGAACGCCAATTTTGCCGCCTGCGTGGATGTAGGACTGAATTTGACCCTGGGATGTTGCCCGGCCCCCGCGTTTCTTGGCCGTTGCGATCCCCTTTTTTCTCAAATATTCAACTGATTTTTCGATGTCTCCATCGCATTCTTTCAGGGCTTTTTTGCAGTCCATGATGCCGACACCGGTTTTTTCTCTCAATTCTTTTATCAATGATGCGGAAATTTCCAATTTAGATCTCCCTTCGGTTTTCGATTGAAGGTTTTCAATTCATGCGGTAACAAAGAAAAAAGGTATAAGGTTTCAGGTCTAAAGTACAGAGTAGGGCCTGTTCAATATCCTTTGTACCCATACCGAGTGCCGCAAACCTTGAACCTTGGATGTTTGTTTACTCGGAGGCGGATTCCGGTGTCTCCTGTTTTGTTTCATCCCTTGCTTCCGGTTCTTCTTTCTTTGGCAGGACAATGACTTCGGGTCCGCCTTCTTCGCCCTCTTCAGATTCAGAAGCAACAATTTTAGCCTCTTCCTGTTTTTTCTGCAGTTCAGCCTCTGCTCTTAACCTCTCCTCGGCCAGGTTGTGTCCTTCGATACACGCATCGGCTATTTTGGAGCAGATCAGCCTTATGGATCGTATGGCGTCGTCATTGCCGGGGATAATAAAATCTATATCATCCGGGTCACAGTTCGAGTCGCCGATTGCAATCACCGGAATCTTTAGCCTTCTGGCCTCTTTGACCGCAATTTTGTCCCGTTTGGGGTCAACAACGAAAACAGCTCCCGGCTGATCGTCCATGTTTTTGATCCCGCCAAGGTTCCTCTCTAATTTGACCAACTCTTTTTCCATCTTCAATATTTCTTTCTTCTTGTATCGATTAATGGAACCATCCCTTTTCATATTTTCCAGTTCTTTTAGTCGAGCGATACTTTTTTTGATTGTCTGAAAATTGGTCAGTGTTCCTCCGAGCCAGCGGTTTGCCACGAAAAACATGCCGCAGCGTTCGCTTTCTTCCATAACAGAATCCTTGCTCTGCCTCTTTGTTCCTACAAATAATACGGGATAGCCTTCAGACACGATCTTGGTGACAAACTTATAGGTGGTTTCAAAGAGCTTGACTGTTTTTTGGAGGTCAATGATGTGAATACCATTGCGTGCTCCGAATATATACGGTTTCATTTTCGGGTTCCAACGTCGGGTCCTGTGTCCGAAGTGGAATCCTGCTTCCAAAAGCTGTTTCATTTTAATAACTGGCATTAAATCCTCCTCATTTTTCTGGAGTCCCTTCCGGGTTCCAAGCCACGGTTTTTCCCTCCGTTCAGGCTGTCATGCACCCCGAGGCTTACACGGGGCACCGGGCAATAAGTCCTGAACGTGTGTATTCGGAGGCCCTTGAAAAAGCCTCTCTGCCTGCAAATACTTCCTTGCGGTTATTGACCCGGCCTGATATATATAAGCGATCATAACGACAATGGAGATATTCTCAGATCCTTTAGATCCAAAGTCTGATAAAGATACATCGTTTTCAGCGCAATATCGAAAACAGTCTTTGAAATCCGGAACCGTATTGAATTAGCATTCGTTCCCTGTTTTTGCAAGCAAAAAATCAGGGAGTTTATGTTGTAAGAATCTTTTTGGGTGAGGGGTACGATTGTCATGGCGGAAGAAACAAAACACAACCTGAAAAAAATTGCTGAAGAAGCAGAGATGAAGGTCGCCAAATCCGTCCTGCGTTGGAAATACAAAAAAGAGGGTAAAGATGTCCCTCCGGAATACCGTCTCGAAAGTGAATCCCGGCAGATTGCCGGCCGCGCACATGAGGTCCTGGCCAAAAGAGGGAAAACTGTTTTTAATGAACTGAAGAAGGTTTATAGGAAAAAGGTATAGGATTTCAGGTACAGGGTACAAGGTTTAAGGTATAAGGTATTGGGAAGAAATCTTTATAATGGGTTTTCCTCAACCCTATACCTTAAACCCTATACCTTGTACCATTTTTTTGTAAGGAGGTTCCAATTCAGTGAAAGACCGCGAGTTTTTGGCTAAAATTCGAAAGGAACTTGACGAAAAGGAGGAAGTCAGGCTCTCTTCAATGGCATCGCTGAGTTGTCATGCGATAAGGAGAATCCATGAGGGTGAAATCGTCAACGGGCACAGGCAAAATTTTTCCGTAGACACGGACCGGATACTCCACTCCCTGGCCTACTCCCGTTATATTGATAAGACTCAGGTATTTTACCTGATTAAAAATGACCATATCACACACAGGGTTCTGCATGTGCAGCTTGTGTCCAAAATCGCTCGAACAGTCGGCCGCCTGCTCAGGTTGAATGAAGATCTGCTCGAGGCCATCGCCCTTGGGCATGACATCGGGCACACACCGTTCGGCCATGATGGCGAGACGATCCTCTCCGATCTTTGCGAGGAACATGGTATCGGTAAATTCCTTCATAATATTCAGAGTGTTCGATTTTTACAGGAAATAGAACGAAAGGGAAAAGGGTGGAACCTTACGCTTCAGGTGCTTGACGGCATACTGACTCACGATGGAGAACTTCATTCTCAGGCACTAGAGCCGCAGACAGACAAGAGTTTTGATACTCTGGATGATGAAATGAGACATAAGGAAGATGATCCTTCCCTCGGTTTACGGCCCATGACCCTGGAAGGGTGTGTTGTAAGGATGGCTGATACCATTAGCTATGTCGGCCGTGATATTGAAGACGCCATCAGGATGGGTTTGGTTGAAAGGGGCGATATCCCTGAAGACTGTAAAAAGGTCCTGGGTGAAACAAACGGGACTATTGTTTATTCACTTGTGGAAGACCTCATCGTTAACAGCCTGGATAAGGCATATGTATGTTTCAGCAATGAAAAGGGAAATGCGCTGAGGAAACTTAAAACGTTTAATGAAGACAGAATTTATAAAAATCCAAAAGTCAAAGAACAGAAGGGAAAGATCCAACTGATGTTTGAACTGCTGTTTAAAAAATATTTGAAGGAACTTGAATCCGAGGATGGGGCTTCTGATATCTATATGGGATTTCTGGAGGGTATGTCTCCGGAATACCGAAAAAAAACTCCTCCACCTGGAATTGTACGTGATTTTATTGCGGGTATGACAGATAAGTATTTTTTGAGTCAGTGTTATAAAAATCTTGTGCCGCGTATCAGCACCGACCTTACCTAGTGTTCATCCATAAATGGCTATTTTGTACAATCTCTGCGTTATACGAAGTCCCGCCACGGCGGGATTAATCCTTGAAATATCGTAATATATTCCTGCGCTTAATCCCCCTACAGGCGGGGTGTACCCGCCCACGCCCTATTGATGGACATTTTACAGGTTCATCAAATTTAGTGCGAAGAAAAAATTCAAATTAAAGGAAAAGCATTGCTCTAAGAAGCCTCTTTTTTGAGAAAAAAGAGGCTTTTTTTCTTGACAGGTCTGCCAAGAAAATAATATAAAAACAAGCGCTCGTTCACTTAATTTGATCGCCATGACCCTTATGGTGATTAATGAGGTGGGTAAATCTGCTTTAACAATTTGATAATACTTGGAAAAAAGTTCGGTTTGAATCTATGACAAAAGGTAAGGCAACTAAAGAAAAGATACTTGAAGAAGCAGTCGAACTCTTTTATACGCACGGATTTGCCAAGGCCTCAACCCGACAATTGGTGGGGAAAGTCGGAATGACCAGTTCTGCCATTTATAACCATTTCTCCAACAAAGAGGAGATACTTTTCAGTATCATCCAAAGCGCTGGTGATAAAGTTTTGGCTACACTAAAAAAGGTAATCGAGGAATACGATGACCCTGTAGAATGTCTGAAGCAGATGATTTCCGGCATGCTGTATCTTTTCAGCGAAGGGGGTATGCGGAAGGAGATTGCTATTTTTATTGACGAACTTTACCAGCTACCCGAAGATCTCCGGGAATTATGTAACCGACAACATCGTGACATTTTTAAGCTTTTTTATGGAAAAATAAAAGAAATGGATGACATCAGTAAGATTAACCCCATAGACCATAATGTGGCGGCTTTTGGAGTATTAGGTGCCATGCTCTGGGTATACCACTGGTTCAGGGAAAACGGCAGGCTCCCGATGCAGAATATATCCAATGAACTTACCAAGCTGTTGTTTGATGGGCTGATGAAACGCGAACAATCCTCAACGCCATGAGGCTCTATTTTTAATTGCGAGAGAAAAATGAATGAACAGGATGTCTTGAATATCAAAATTGAAGAGAATGTAGCATACATATCCATAAATCGTGCCAAACAGTCGAACTCTCTGAGCAGGGCCGTTTTCGTGTCCATGCGGGAGGAGTTGGAGACACTGGCGTATGATGACAATGTTCGGGTAGTTGTTATCAGCGGTGAGGGAGATAAGGCATTTTGCGCCGGCATTGATTTAAAAGAGCGGGCGGCAATGCCGCCGGAAGAGATCCAGCCTTATAGAGAACAGGTTATCCGGGCCTTTTTTAATACCTTAGGGGATTTTCCCAAGCCAACGATTGCTGCTGTAAACGGCGTGGCCTTCGGTGGCGGAGCAGAAGTGGCCCTTGCCTGTGATATCAGGATTGCATCGTCGAACGCCAGGTTTTCTCAGTCCGAGATCCGTTGGGGGATGATCCCTGCCTGTGGCGGGTGTCAGCGTCTTAGGATGATTGTCGGGATTGGCAGAGCAAAGGAACTGGTCTTTACGGGCAGAGTCGTCGAATCGGAAGAGGCCGTGCAAATGGGGATTTTCAACAAGGTAGTTCCGCCGGAAGATCTTCAGGAGGAAGTCAGGACACTGGCGACCGAGATCGCCAACAATTCTCCCCTGGCTGTCCGGCAGGCCAAAAAGGCAATTGATGGGGGCGCGGATGTTTCGGCGGCCTTTGATTATGAATTTGAGGTCTCCAAGGCATGCTATTTTGCAGGGGATGCCATGGCAGGCCCGGGAAAGTTTAAGTAGTGTCTGAACGAAACGGCTGCTCAGACACAATTTTGAATGTTTAATTTTAAATGTTGAATTGAGAAGACAATTTCCGGGGGTTTCGTTCAGACACTAAGTAATTGAGTGGTTAATTAGGTTTCGATGGCTCAAATATTGACCATAAAAGAAATCAATACAATAAACAATGGAGGGGTAGTATGGGTTACGAAAAAATAATTTTTGAGGTTAAAGAAGGAATAGCGGTTTTGACGGTTAACCGACCGAAAAAGATGAACGCCCTTAACTTTCAGACTATGGATGAAATCCAGGCTGCCATAGCCGAGGTCCATGCGGATGATTCCATCCGGGCATTGATCGTTACCGGCTCAGGCGATAAGGCTTTTGTGGCTGGCGCTGATATTTCCGAGTTTACGGAACTGGGGCTTAAGGAAAGCTATGATTTCATTCGAAGGGGCGCCAAGATCTTTAGGGATATCGAGGCCCTGAATGTTCCCTCCATTGCAGCCGTAAACGGCATGGCCCTGGGAGGAGGATGTGAGCTGGCCATGGGATGTACCTTTCGAATCGTGTCTGAAAGTGCCGTGTTTGGTCTGCCTGAACTGGGTCTGGGCGTTATCCCCGGATATGGCGGAACCCAGAGACTGGCCAGGATTATCGGGACAAGTCAGGCCATGTGGGCCATGCTGACCGGCGACATGATCAATGCGGAACAGGCCCTTAATTTAGGCCTGGCAAATAAGACGGCAAAGCCTGAAGAGCTGATGGATGTTGTAATGAAAGTTGCCAAGAAGATCGCCACAAAGGCTCCTCTGGCTGTAAAATTCGCAATGATCGCTACCAAGTATGGCTCGGAAGTGGACCTGGAGACAGGGCTTGTTATTGAAGGCCTTGCCGCCAACCTGGCCCTTTCAAGCAAAGACAAAATAGAAGGCGTTGCAGCATTCCTGGAAAAGAGGAAACCTTCTTATACTGGCAACTAATAGAAATTTAAAACCATTTCCCACCTGCAATTGATGGGTGGGCATAATTTGTTTTTCTGTTCTGGAAGGGGCCGCGCGAAAGGCGGAGGAGGCTCTTTCCAATGGAAATTAGACATGGAGGGGAAAAATGATAGAAGATTTCAAGAAGATCTACGACAACAGACACACCTATATGCAGGAGTGGAAGGAAAAAAATCTTGACTGGAAAGTAATGGGTTACATGTGCAGCTATATGCCGG
>JAFDJF010000590.1 GCA_019307645.1 Deltaproteobacteria bacterium | reverse complement strand
AGATCATTCCATGTTTATGCTGCAGGAGCGTTTTTTACAAACTCCTGATTTCTTTGACCTTGACAGGACGATTTTTCGCGTCTAATGACTATGTACGGTGGACTGTGAAACAAGAGATCTTTCCGGAAGAAAGATACAAAGGAAAAATTAATTTGCGTACCGTTCTGATCATAAAAATGGGCACCACGTTCCCATCTCTGGCTCGACGCCGTGGTGATTTTGAGGATTGGATAATACATCCTCTGGGACTGGATCCGAACAGAATACGTGTTGTGAAACCTTATGAAGGAAAGGGACTCCCGGACCCTCATCAATTGTCCGGTGTTGTGGTGACGGGTTCTCACACCATGGTGACCGATCGAGAAGACTGGAGTGAAGGCACTGCTGTGTGGCTTTCACGGATTGTCAAAGATAGAACACCACTGCTGGGTATCTGCTATGGGCACCAGCTTCTGGCCCACGCCATGGGTGGCGTTGTCGGGCCCAACCCGCTCGGAAGTGAATTCGGAACCGTTGACGTACGGTTAAGTGAGCATGCTGACGGGGATCCTCTGCTCACGGGTTTTCCTTCCACCCTGCGTGTTCAGGCATGTCACACGCAATCGGTTCTTAAACTTCCTCCCGGCGCAACCTTGCTGGCCTCGAATGACAGCGATCCCCATCATGCCTTCTCTGTCGGTGATGCAGCCTGGGGCGTTCAATTTCACCCTGAATTCGATGCCGATATTATCGAATTTTACCTAAAGGAATGCGCGGATACGCTGCGCACGGAAGGACTCGATCCGACCGGTTTGCTCTCGACTGCAGAGAATACACCATATGGCGAAGATTTGCTTCGGCGTTTTGGAAAGATCATTCTGGAGAATGAAGGTTAAAGAATCCGGGTTCAGAGGACCAGCCTTTGGTATAACCTTTGGAAGGGGCTGTTTTACTTAAAGCCGTACAAATTAAAAGTGTCTAAAGTGATCTAAAGTGCCTAAAGTTATGGAGTCGCTCGCGCAGCGCAGGCGCTTGCGCCGCGTGTCGCTCCGTTGATTTTATATAATTGGCAGAATTCCTTAACCCTGGCCCAGACCGATCACCAACACTCTATACTCAAAAAGTCATGTTTGAATGGTGCATAGGTCAGATCAAGAGATGAACGACACGCACCAGGGAGGGCTTTAGCTCACTTTAAACTTTAGTTCACTTCAAATTCTTGCAGCGATTCTTTCGGTATAGCCGGAGAACTCTGACCTGGCTCTCCGAGGCGTAGGCTCTACGAGCTGGAGGCCCAGAAGACGTAGTTTTCTAAGATGAACAAAACCGTTCTACCGTATAGTTGAGGGATAAACCGTATGCCGTTAAAACAATATAGAGAGTTGGCGGGACTCGATCTTGATATGGATGAACTTGCTGTGCCGGTTGCGAATTTCATTAAAAAATACCGGAAGATTGCAGCTGGAAATATCCCCCCAAAAAATGAAGCCTCGCTTTATTCCTATAAGGTCCCCGGGCTCGGTCCAGACGGTAGCTGCGCCATACCGGATGCATCAGACACTGAATATTACGACCTATCGGAAATTTTGGGCGGCCGAAACCCGAATACGACAAGCAAGCTTGCCATACTCAACGGGTGGGTCACCCTCACCGCAGAGGCCATGTCCGTCGACTGGCTGGGAATCTATCAGCGCCGCACAAAACAAGACGGTTCTGATGTCCTGGTAAAGCTGGCTTACCATGGCGCAAAAAGCCGGGCGGAGTTTCCGCTGAACGAAGCGTTTGCCGCCCAGAGTAACAACAGCACCGTCGGTTTGACGGGCGAAGGCAGAATCATCAACAATATCCCGGAATATATTCATTCAGGCGGTCCTTATTACAACTGTGACCCGCGCGTAAATGCGGAAGCCTGCCTGCCATTATTCTCCCGGGGCCCAAAAGCCGTTGTTGGGATTGTCGATGCAGAAGCCTGGCACACCGACTTTTTTTCAACTCAAACCCTGGCCCCTCTATTGGCATTTTGTATCGTGATCCCGGAATTTCTAATCTAACCGGCAAAAGGAATGATGTATGAAATATGGTTGTCAATCCGAAATTGGCCCCATCAAAAGCATTCTTCTGAAACATCCGAAAGATGCATTCTATGACCAGGAATACGTCAACGCAAACTGGAAAGATCTAAATTATATTGGATACCCTGACTATGAAACGGTCGTTAAAGAGTTTGACGCTTTTGCGGCAGTATTAAAAAAAGAAGCCTCAGACATCCATTTTCTCCCGGAAAACAGCAAAACAGGAATGGATTCAATATATACGCACGATCCGGCACTGATAACAGAAAACGGCGCCATACTGTGCAATATGGGGAAAAAACAACGTCAGAAAGAACCCTCAGCAATGGGGCAATATCTCACAGAACTGGACATTCCAATACTGGGCTCCATCTCCGGTGCAGGCAGGTTGGAGGGCGGAGATGTTGTCTGGCTGGATGAACGAACCCTGGCCGTGGGATTAACATATAGAAGCAACGCGGAGGGAATACGCCAGTTAAAAGAACTGACAGCGGATATCGTAGAAGACATCATCCCCGTACCCTTGCCCCACTGGAACGGTGAAAACGACTGCTTCCATCTCATGTCGATCATCAGCCCTGTGGACAATGACCTGGCCGTTGTATATTCGCGGTTGATGCCTGTTTTTTTCCGGGAGATGCTT
>JAFDJF010000085.1 GCA_019307645.1 Deltaproteobacteria bacterium | reverse complement strand
ACCACATACGCCGTGTTTATGACCACTGGATACGCCAGCTGAAAACGCCCTTTGTGAAAATCCTGAGCCTCCCCAAAAATGCTGAAAAACCTCAGATCGAGTGGTTCAGGGACGAACTGGCCTCCCTGAGGGATGGCATGCAGGAACATTTCAATGTGGAGATCACCGATGACGGGTTGCATAAAGCGATAGAACTCCATAATGAATCACGACGTCTTCTGCGAAAGCTTTATGAGCTTCGGAAAGGGGCTGCTCCTCCTCTCACAGGCGCTGAGATGTTAACTGTCACGGTGGCCTCAACAGCCATGCCCGCTGATCAGTTCAACCTGCTGCTTGAGGAATTTATGGATGATTTAAGCAAGACAGCGGGCAATGGAGACTATCGAGCAAGGTTGATGATTCTGGGAGGAGAACTGGACAACCCTGAATACATCAGAGCGATCGAAGACCAGGGGGCTCTTGTTGTGACCGATTCCCTGTGCTTTGGGTCCAGAATGCTATGGAAGGATGTGGACGAAGGCTCAGATGATCCGCTTATGGCCATTTCTAAATACTATGTTGCCGACCGCCCCTCCTGCGCCCGTATGTTTACTGAGTATGAGAACAGATCTGAATATGTCCGCAACATGATAAAAGATTTCAATGTGGATGGCGCTATTTTTGAAAGGCTTACATTTTGCGAGGTATGGGGATTCGAACAATACTCCATGACCAATGATTTCAAGGAGTGGGACATTCCCCTCCTGTGCATGGATCGAGAATACACCCTAGCTGGTGTCGGCCAGTTAAGAACAAGGGTCCAGGCATTCCTGGAAACAATGGAGAGGTAAGAAATGGACGAAAAAAAGGAAAAAAGTCTGTCGCGGATAAGGGAAGAAATTGCGATGTACGAACCCATCGTGGAGCTTCTCGAACTCGATCCCGGTGAAATGGGGCATTTGCAGTTGCCTATACTAAGGAATTCATTAAAACAAAGCAAAAAAACCGTAGCGTGCATTGAGAAAGATCTGCCGCTGATCGCAAGCCAGTATACAAATCCGGTGGAAATACTCACTGCTATGGATGTCCACTGGTACTTTCATATTGAACAGATGTTTGCAGCCAGTGGGAGCGGCGGATCACCCCATATCATGCAAGACCTGGAAGAAGCCGACAAACTGCCGATACCGAATGATTGCTGCACACTCATCAGGCTGGCACTGTATTATCAGGTCGCAGGACTGTTTCCAATCCCTACAGCCTACCTTGCACTGACCGAGCCATGTGACAGTGTGGCCGGCTGGCATGCGGCATTCATGCATCACCCGGATTGGCGGGGCGTTCCGGTGTTTGCCCCTGATCCTCCCTATCACAACGACGACCGGGCCATCGCCTACTATGCCGACGAAATGAGACGAATGGTGGACTTCATTACAGAACATACCGGAAAAACACTGGATATTGACCGGCTCAGGGAAGTGGTAGAGGAGACCAACAAAGGATATGCGCTGTGGATGGAATATAATGAAATAAGACGAAATACCCCGACGCCTCACAGCTATATCATGCCCATGTCGTGTTTCTATCAAATTAATACCGCCGGGGCGGGCGACCCGGAAAAAACAAAATGGTATCATGACATGGTTGCCGATGCAGAAATGCGTGTGCGGGAGAACAAACCGGAAGTTCCGGATCAAAAGATCAGGCTCTTCTGGTATGACATCCAGCCCTTCTACTTTGGTGAGATTGTTCCGTGGTTGGAAACTGAGTGGGGAGGGGTGATTGCCATGGACATGATCAGTTACTGCCCCTTCGAACTGATAGACACGTCAACCGAGGACAGCCTGTTTCGCGGCCTGGCTAAACGGGCCTTCCAGGACGGACCCATGATCCACCAGGCACGGGGCCTGGCAGACAATGTTGTTCACGATATTACGCGCATTGTCAAAGATTACAAAATTGACTGCGTTATATTCCCCGGCCACATGGGGCACAAGGACATGGCTGCCAGCACCAGCATCATGCGGGAAACCTGCCGTGACCTGGGTGTTGCATTTCTTCACCTGGGGCTTGATGTAGCCGATAAACGATATGCAACGGTGGATGAATTAAAAGACAAGATGTCCCAGTTTTTCACTGCTATGGGACTGGGGTAAGCCACTAATCAGTAGTTTTGGAGGAAATATAATCTATGGGCACTGTAATTGTAGAAAAACCCAAAGACCATGTCAGTGTGATTACGCTGAACCGGCCTGAGCGTCTTAATGCAATGTCAGCGGAACTTATCACTGATGCCTGCGAGGTATTCAAACAGGTCGGCGCTGATAACGATACGTGGGTCACCATATTGACCGGGGCAGGCCGTGCCTTCTGTTCCGGCCTGGACCTGGAAGATCATGGCCTGGTTCCCGGGATTGACGGGCTCACGCTACCACGATTAGCCATGCGTTCCGTAGAACATTTCTCTCAGGTGGTCCCGGCTTTGCGCGCCATGCCGCAACCGGTTATTGCCGCAATCAACGGCGCGGCCTATGGCGGAGGTTTCTGCCTGTCGCTGGGAGCAGATATTCGGATTGCTGAGGAATCTGTGGTGATAAACGCCACCGGCATTGTAAACGGTCTAACCAGTACCGAGCTCGGTACCAGCTATTTGCTCCCCCGCCTTATCGGTGCCTCACAGGCATTCGATATCATGCTGACCGGGCGTAGGGTTGATGCTGCTGAAGCAAAGGAAATGGGTCTGGTTTCCAGAGTTGTGCCTGATGGTGAAGGATTGAACACGGCATTGGATATGGCCGAAAAAATGTGTAAATTGAGTCCCTATGGCCTGGCCATGACAAAACAAACCCTCTGGGCGAACCTGGAGGTTTCCGGGTTGCAGGCGGCGATTGATCTGGAAAACCGTAACCAGCTTCTCCTCGGGTTCACCAACAACCTGCCCGAATGTATTTCCGCACGCAAAGAAAAACGTCAGCCTGTCTATGAGGATATTCCACGCGTTTACGACTAGGTTACAATATATCTTCGAAGCACCGTTCGTCATAGAAGTGGCACTCGTTCTCGTCGTGATTGGGGTACCAGACCTGGGAGAAGAAAGGATTCTTCTTCGCAATCTCATCGTAATTCCACGGGGGAGGCTCACACTCCGGGCACCAGTGCCCACCCAGGAGGATCAGCGTCGGGCTTGCATCAAACTCGTGATCAAAAGCGCAGCGCCATTTAAGTTTCGTTGTCAGATCTCCCGGGGTCATGCTTCCCGAAAGACACGCGCCCCCACGAAATCCTGCGGCATCCTGCATGTCCTTGATACCAAGCTCTGACTTTGGCTTATCCTCATTATAACCGTGATCCAGGCGAATCGGCTCAATATCCCAGTCCGGCATACCCGCGTCCCAACCGGGAATCTGCTCCCACTTTTCCTTTGAGCCGAAAAACGCGGACATCCTGCCTTCCATGTCGTTGTTGATCCAGTTCATGGTGCCGTCTTTGCCTTTTGTCAATGGCTCGAACACAAACTTCCGGATCAGTGATTTGGGGATCAGGTTGCGTATCACGGGCAGGCCCCCGAGCTTGACATACCACGGCGCCTGCTGCATGACCTGGTGGAGATAATCCTCAAAGGTATCATTCTGAAAGTGCAGATAATCATTGAGGACATGGGCGTCCTCGTACCACTGGCAATGGAAATTCCTCAGGGCGAACCAGTTGCGGTCCATGATCTTTCTATAATCCCCCATTCCCAGCAGTTTCATCATCTTTTCCAGAAACTCATCGTAAACGATGCGGCAGTGACGTCCTCCGCTTATGTTGTAGATTCGGCGCCAGAATTTCTCAGGGATATCATCCTCACATACATTGGCCAGCAGTCGTCCTGCATCCCTGCGAGTGACAAACTCGATGTGGGTATCAATGGGTTGATGGAACAGTATGGGATCCATGAGCGACAGTACATCCGGGATGGCAATGAACGTCTGCCGACATGATACCCAGTATTTGAGACCGGACTCGACGACGATCCTTTCCGCCGCTATTTTGGATAGTGCATACGCATCATATATGCTGGGCTTGAGAGGGTCGCCCACCCTGCCCATATGTATGGTGCCAAGGCGGTCGCCCGTCATTGCTACGGAGCCGATAGTAAGCAACTTGATGTTATCGGGATCAGGCTGTTCCTTGATGGCTTTTACAATGTTCTCGACAGAACCCACATTAATCTTCCAGGCCTTGTCCGGATCATGATCTGCGGCCGGGGCAATGAAGGCAGCCGGATGAAGGACGTAATCTGCGCCAGTCACACACCCGAGAACGTCCTCATAATTTGTCAGGTCTCCCCATACAATCTTCACTCCCGGGTCGTTGAGATAGCCGGAAATAATTTTCCTGTCTTTCTTTGTCGGTAACACCAGCGTTACGATGTTGAACCTGTCCCTTCTCTGAAGCAGCTCCTTAAATCCAGCGCCACCCATGGAGCCGGTGGTTCCTGTGATGAATACTGTTTTTTTCGCCATTTAACCACACCCCTTCCCCTGGAAATTTGTCATGAAATATCAGCGGCAATAAGCCTTATATAAACACCACATTTTTATGATAGCGTAAAAACTTGCTAAAATCAACCGATTCTAAAAAAATTCGTAGCGAATCTCTTGGCTCTTTTTATTTCTCTGCTTTCTGCATTGACACCACCGCAGCAATAACATACTTTTTACCATCCACTTTTTGCGCAAACATCAACTGCCGGAGGTCGGGCTGCTGGATATTACAATTCTGGATCATAATTTTGATCGATTAAATGCATGTGAAGTGTCGGTAAAGAAGGCACTTAAAGACCTTGGGATGAAAGCGATCGTCACAAAAGTATCTGAACCCCCTTTTCTCTCACGGCTCAATATATGGGAAAGATTACCGGCCCTTCAAATCGACGGACTCATCTGGAGTAAAAAGTCAAAGGAAGCGTTTACGGCAGACGAAGTGCACAAGCTTTTGAAAAACAACTACAAGGATAAGCA
Source organism: Deltaproteobacteria bacterium (assembly GCA_019307645.1). The sequence goes on along the minus strand of JAFDJF010000085.1, from coordinate 2,832 downwards.
AAAACAGGTTGAGGTAAACGAATGATGAAAAAACTGCTGTGGTTTCTGATTATAATTTGCGCATTGTTTATCGTGTTTGCCAATATCCCCTGCGATGGGGAGAACATGATATATGTGGCGGAGTCAAGCGTGGTGATAAACCTTTCTCAGGACCAGGCCTGGAAACAGCTCAGCAATCTGAATTTGGCCCATTATTACGTACCCGGTTTGATAAAAACTCAGATTACTACCGATGAACAAAAGGGTTTAGGGACCAGCCGGCGGGTCTACCAGTCAGAGAAACGTTATATCAACGAAACCGTGGTTGAATGGCAGGACGGTAGTGGGTTCACCCTCAAGCTGCATAACGATGATGGTACCGCGCCATTTCTCTTTAGCGAGGCGAGCTTTACTTATGCAATTGAACCGGTCTCTGAGGAGCAGGTGAAAATGACCAACTCTCTGCGCTATCACATCGGTATGGGTTGTCTGGGGCAGTGGCTTCACGACTGGTTTCTGGCACCGATAATTCAGGACCGGATTGTTGAAGGGGCCACAAACCTCAAGCACTTTTACGAGACAGGCAAGCCGGCCAATCAGTAAAACCGGGGCCCCGTATTCAAAAATGGGTACTTTTGCCAAATCTGACTGAATAGGAAAGATTTAACAATGAAGAGGAAAAAGAAACCAAAAGGGCGCGAACAAGTCATGGATGCACTGATTAAGGCGGCAGCTGAATTAATCTCTAAGCGCGGTTTTGCTGCAGTCTCAGTACGGGAAATAGCTGCCCGTGCCGATGTGAATCATGGCCTGGTCCATAAGTATTTTGGATCCAAAGAGAATTTGATACGTATGTCTCTGGACCGGTTGGCCACTGCTTTTCGGGAAACAGCCGGCAAGCCTGAAGATTTCGATGACGCGCTGCGTCGCTCAGGAAAGGCTCTCAGAAGGCATGAAGAATACAGCCGTTTGTTGCTCAGGGTGATGATCGATGGTGATGAACTTACAAATGTGCAGAGTAATTTTGATTTCCTGGATAATGTAATACGCCTCGTACGAAAGGAACAGAACATGGGCAAGATGACTTCCCAAATGGATGCCCGTATGATCGTGGCCGGAATTACCGCGCTGGGTTATGGTCTGCAGTTATTTGCGCCGTATCTGTTGCCTGCAACGAAATTGGATAAGAAATCAAGAGAAAAGATGATTGGCGAGATTTTCCAGAGTTGGGTATCCCTGACCAAAACGTGAGCCAATAAAACACCTTCCTGCCTGGAAATTAGGTCCAACAACAAGGCTGAGCAGAATTTGCCGCCCTCAGGGCCTGAAAAAAAGATTGCTAAAAAGCTTGACTTTTTCCAGGGATTGCATATGGTTAACATATATACATGTAAAATGTGTTAAATAGTGTCTTAAGTATAGTGCAACCTCATTCCTTCATTATTACCTTCCAGTCTTACATAGTACAATTTGGGATGCCAAAAAATCATGGCTTTTAATGTAACACGTTTTGCTGCGGGTTCTTTCATGTTTCATGATATCTAACCATTTGTCTGTCACGATCCTGTTTTAAAAAAATGAGAGGCTCAACCCATTTATCCAAGTACCCGTTAGGGATAGACCGTAAGCTGTTTTTGAATTATTGCTGATCCGGAATCCACTCGATGTTCATTGTACCCTAATATATTGACGTGCCCATGTGTTCAAAGCCCTAGGAGGCTGTCCGAGAATGCCCTTTTCCCCAAACTCTTTGCCTGCCTGTGCGTTGCACGCAGACAGGTCATGCCCGAAAAAATTATCCTCGGAATATCAATTATATGCCTGTGGTAATTTTTTCGGGCATTCCTCGATTTTGGAACAAATTGCTATTCTCGGACAGTCTCCTAGAAACGCTTTGGGCTTGCTACAAAACCCATATTCAAGGAGGAAAGAGCCATGACACATGTCTTTTCAAAACATCTTCCCAAACTGAGGGCCGGGCCTTAAGGTGAAAGCGATCCAGCTTTGACCGGAAACAGTTTCTTGATACACACTCACACTTTCAATCGAGGCCTAAAGGAGGATCCATGAAAACCACGAAAAGAACACTTGATCATCGCCGCAGGCCTGTTGTCCCCGGTCTGCTCCTGGTGTTACCAACCTTTCTTGTGTTTGCCTTGACAGCCCATGCCTTTCAATTCGGCAAAGATGATCTCAAGGGGAGCTTCGACACGACGGTTTCTTACGGGCTAAGCTGGCGCGTGCAGGATAAAAAAGGAGAACTCATCGGTACAGCGAACGGGGGAAGAGCCTACTCGGTAAACGGAGATGACGGCAACCTCAACTATGGCACCGGGCTCATCAGCAATGTGTTCAAAATGACCAGTGAGCTGGAGTTCTCATATGGAAACTTCGGAGGTTTTTTCAGGGGCACGGCATTTTATGATTTTGAAAACGAGAACAGCAGCCGTGATCGGACCAAGCTCACCGGTGATGCGCTGGATTTGGTCGGCAGTGATGTGGATCTTCTCGATGCCTATTTATGGGGCAGTTTCAAACTGGGCACCATGCCGGTGGATATTCGTGTCGGAGAGCAGGTGATAAACTGGGGCGAAAGCACGTTCATCCAGAACAGCATTAACGCCATCAACCCGGTCAATGTGAACGCACTGCGCCTGCCCGGCTCTGAGCTTCGCGAGGCCCTGGTGCCCGAAGGCATGGCCTGGGCGACTATCGGGTGAACGGAAAACATCAGCTTCGAAGGGCTCTACCTGTATGATTGGGAGGAGACCGTCATTGATCCCCCGGGATCATACTGGAGCACCAATGATTTCGCCGGCGATGGTGGTGAAAAGGTGGTACTTTTCTATGGTG
>JAFDJF010000084.1 GCA_019307645.1 Deltaproteobacteria bacterium | reverse complement strand
AAGAGTTGGCAATGCCGGACAATGTCTTGATCGTGCACGGAACAACCACCATACCTTCGGTCAAAAATGAACCACTCGCAAGACTTGCACCCACATCCCCGTTGTCATAAACACGGGTGGCCATGGCTTCGACTTCAGCGGTATTATATGCTGTTTCAATCCCAATGTTTTTTTTCCCTGTTTTAGAGATAACAAGGTGTGTCTCAATTTCTTTCATGTCCTTTAATAGGGCAAGCATTCTCACACCATAAATCACACCGCTAGCGCCTGCGATCCCGATTATAATTCGTTTTGCCATAGATCCTCATCATCTCTCACAGGGGCCACAAAGTACGCAGAGATAAACTGAACCTCTGTGATCCCTGTGGACTCTGTAAGAGGAAAAAACGTATATTTCGTGTTTTCGCACTTTCGTGTTTTCGTGATTGTTTTTAATTTCAGGAATATTCTGACGAAATTCGGTCCAGAATCACATCCAGAAGAACTTCTGCATTCCGGATTACCTTTTTTATCCCTTCTCCATCCAGGTTGTCCCAGTGGATGCCAACGGTCACCACCACTTCGGTATTCAACGCTGAGGCCAGGATCTCTGAGCCGGCCTTGGCCAGATCGTCCTCCTTATGCCCCAAAAGGCAGATGACAGAGGACGTAGCGCTTGTGATCCCGGGATCTTTGAGACTGGGCCTCGGCTGGGCCACGGACACAGCGCCAATGTGCGGCTTTTCCCCGCCCCATATGGCCACTAGCAAAGAATTGCCGATAAACCGTGCATAGGCCTCCAGATCATATGACCCTTCATCTGTTTTAACAGTAAAGTCCACCACCTGGTCCTTATAGAGCTACAGCACAGAACAAGTCAAACAGAAAGTCTCCACCTCACCCTAACCCTCTCCCCTCCTCTTAAATGCCAACCGCTCTATCAAGTTAAATAATCGAATATCGAATGACAAATGACAAACCACGAATTAAGAAATATCAGAGCCCCAGTCTCTTTTTTATCTCTTCGGTTATGGCAGGCGCCAATACGGGTTCACCCTGAATGGGTCTTTCAAAAGGAATCGTGGCATCGATCACAACCCTTGATGTAAGGGAAGAGGTTCCCCCTGTTTCAATGCCACGGGCGGAAGTTGGTATTTCAGACGGATCAATCCCGTATCCTGCCACCCTCGGCGTAATATAGGTATCAAATTCCGGCTGATACCGCGTAGAAATGGCCCAGATAACATCATGGATATCATAGGGGTTGATATCGTCGTCTACAACGATCAACACCTTGCCGTAATCCCCCACTTCAGTTGTCCAGATAACGTTTGCGACCCTCTGGATCTGTCCTTCGTATTCCTTCTTTATTGAAGCAACCCATATAATCCAGCCTGTTCCTTCCATAATGTGAACGCCCCGCAACTCAGGGAGCTTTTTCTTTGCTTCCACATAAGTCAGGGTTTCCATGGGGATCTCGCCGACGATATGTCCTTCGGTAGGCGGTCTGCCCAGATAGGTCCCCTGAAAGATGGCATCGTTCCTGTAAGAAATGGCTGAGATTTCAAAGATGGGGTGTTCATAAGTTCCGGAGTAATAACCCGTGAACTCACCAAACGGGCCCTCTGTTTCATGAACTCCCAGAGGAATCCGCCCCTCCAGAATAATCTCGGCCGTTGCAGGGACCACCAGGTCTACGGTTTCACATTTTACCACTTCTACCGGCTCCCCCCTTAACCCTCCTGCCAGATCAAGCTCATTCACGCCATATTCAGCCGGAAGCGGCGCCACCAGGTTCGTTGCAGGATCCAAACCGATGGCCACTGCCATCTCAAGGCCTTCGAGGCCTGCTTCTTTGGCTGTTTTGTAATGTCTCCCAATGTGCTGTCTGTCCGCAACATAGATGCTGGTTTTATTCTTTCCCTTTACATGCATCCGGTACATGCCGGCATTCTGGGTTCCTGTTGTTGCATCTTTGGTAATGTCAGCACCAAAATCGATGAACTTGCCCCCATCTTTATCGTTCCACTGGGGAATAGGAAAGATACCCAAATCTACGTCATCACCGGTTAAAATATTCTCCTTACAGGGTCCATCTGAAACAAGAACCGGTTTTATGGGGTTCTCGATCCCCTTGGCTATTGCCTTGTTCAAATTATCTTCTGAGGCACCGATCGCCAATCCCGCCCTCTTCCGGGTTCCCAGTATATTTATTGCCACTGATTTGTCAGAACCCTTCATATTGGTAAAATGAACCGCCGGCCCCATCCGGGTCAAATACCCCACGGCTCCGACCTCAAGGTGAGGATCGATCTCCTGATCAATAGTCAACAGTTCCCCTTCGTTCTTTAACAGCTCTAGAAATTCTCTCAGGTCCCTAAACGCCATAAGGCAGCCTCCTTTACATACACCTCTGGTTTGAATTCTTTCCTGAATCTTGCATGATGATTTCGTAAAAAGTCATCACTCCGGTGAATACCGGAGTCCAGGCGAGATGGAACTATCTGATATAACTGGATTCTCCGATAAATCGGAAAATGACGAAAAAGGGGGTTTCCCGACTTTTTACGAGTTCGTCTTACATAGACAATCTTGAAACGATACAGATCCGCCTGAGCCGGGGTAAACATATTTTCTTACCCCGGCCGGCGGCGGCATGGAGCCTTATAATTATAAAGTTTTAAAGTTTCCTTTTTTCAATACCTCAAAAAATTATTTTGCCTTTAATTATTTTGCCAACAAACACCTCGCATAACGGAGTTCACAGTTCACCCTTTAGTTGCATAAAAAACATGGCAAAGTTGGCTAAAAACCTATAATTGCAGCACTGTGGAAGTTGCTTACACTATCTCTGGAATTCACACACAGTTGAATCTAGCACCGGCTGGAAACAGCCATGTTTTTTACCCTTCGGGAAAGCCGATAACGCCACATCTCCTGTGTTGTCAAGGGTTCGCGGTAAAGTACTACAGCTTCACCCTTGACGCCTTGGATCTGTGGCATTCTCGACTTTTGCAGCGTTAGGGTACATATCACCATTACATCAGCCGTTCACACTATCTTCCGTGTGAGACCAAATACTTGAAACAGGCTGATCCGGGTCTCAGGTTTTGATTCGGATGAATTTTAAACCAGTAAGAGGTCATATGCTGTGACTGCAGGTCTGTCACGAAAACGCCATATGGAACGATAAAACCTTTATCTTTCAGCCAGTCTCCGTTATGCGGGCAGTATAACTTCCACAGTTTCCCCTGCCTGTCATAAATATCCACCATCTCAATCAAATCAGTTGCGTTTGTGTAAGGAGCTGAACTGGTAAATATTATCTTTTTACCGTATACATGCTTGATTTTCGGCCTTGCCTCCACAACGTGCATGGGAAATACCGCCCACCCGAGCCTGGGCCATCTCAAGCCAACATCAAACTTTACCTTTGGATTGATATTTCCCTTTTCGTCCAGGTAAGCAAAGGGGGCTTTGTGCTCAGGAATCAGGAAATATTTTGTCCCTAACAGCTTGAATTCCCAATCCACATACGGTTCATTAAATCCCTGACTGTCTCCATAGATCAGGTCACTTCCGGCAATGTTATCCTGCCATGTGGTAGAACTGATGCGCAATGTCCTTTTATATGCGGGAAAATAAACAAACCCGGTGTCATATTTTTTGGCATCGTCATAGTACCTGATGGAAAACTGCCCCTGACCTTTGATCTCAATGGGATGGGTCAGCATGGATGTTCTCCTGAACAGCATGCCTTCATAGTCAGGAGCTGTTCCAAGGGGTGACAGATACTTTCTGACGCTGCACCAGATTTGAGTGGTCTCCAGCCCAAAGGTTTTATAGACTTTCCCTTTTTTATTAATAAAGCGCAATACACCCTTGGCCGTAAAGTCATCCACTCCGACCCCATATTTTGCATTAGACATGGCCTCCAGGCCGGTCTTGGGCTCGGGATAGGGTCTGCCGCCGGGCCAGGGCGTCCCTATTTTTTCATAATAGACCGCCCCGGTTGTATCCATAACGGCCTTTCCCCTGTTCTTTTCGGTAAGTTCCACGAATTCTTTGGGAACACCGTCATCGTAATCGGAGTTGGTCCCCATGACCAGGACCATCCCCTGATTTACGGCCTCAAGGCAACCTGGAGTTAACCACTCCTTGACAAGATCCACATTGTTCTTGTCTATGATATCACCCTTTTTTACTTTCCCACCGGTCAGTTCATCGATGGTAGGCGCAATTGCCTTTCTCGCGACCACATCATCAGGGGAAGGAATCTGGGCTCCTTTGAGCACCCCCGGACAGGGCAGCATGAGAAGAAGGGAGATCAACAGTACCGTAAAACTACAACTATATTTTGTCTTAAGCGTCTTCATTTCGCACCCTCCTTTTTATTAGAATTGATAGGTTATCCGGGTCATGATCTCGTCCTGGTAGTAGAAGTAATTCAATTGATGCTTGTTCGCTTTATCGAACGCACTGCCTCCCCACCAGTTCGCATATATCTCAAAGCGCCAGTTATCCCCGGGGCTGTACTTGAAACCCGGGTTAAACCTGTATGACCCGTCCGGCTGCCAGATAGTCACAAATGTCGCCTTGTAAGTCTTGTAGGAAAAATCCTGCCCCAGGCTGAGGACAAAAGCATCATTGGCTATCTTTTCACAAATATTGTTTTTGTCATAAGGACCTGGGGTCAACTTCACCTCATCATGATCCGAAATCCACTTTCCCTGGTACTGAAAAATGACATTCATGAAGGGCTGCTTAGGGAATACGCTGGTAAACCTCTGGAAATTTATCGCATAATTGAGTGTATCCGCCTCTTTGATGGCGATCCCGGGAAATACCGTATTATCATAATAGGGCATGTCCGGAACATAAGTGGACTCAACTGTAATCACCGTATTAAAAGGCGGGTCCATGGCATAGTTCAAACTCATCCCGTATACATCTATTTGTGGATAAAATGTCTCCGTTACGGGCCACGTCGAAGGAGGAATGGTCGGCGGGCCAGGCATGCCAACTTCATCGAAGGCATCATCGGTATAAAGGTACGCATAGTTAAAAGTACCGGCGAATTTACCGATCTTGTAGCCGATTCTGCCGCCGAATTCGTCACGGCCCCTTCTGTCGTTAACTTCTCCTGAAATGTATACCGGGGGAATCCAATTCAGCCTGTAAGCATTTCCGATCTCCGGATTATTGACAGGCACAATATCACCCGGGTTCCAAAATGCCTCAACATAAAGCTCGTCGAGCCATGGGACCACACTTTGCTCTATATTGTAAACACCTCGAAGCATCCACGTCGGGATCCGGATGTTCTCAAATTCTTCAGGTTCCCATTGAAAATGCCAGCTTTTATCCAGAGGATTTACAATATCCAGGATCCTTGCGGAGATCATCTCGCCCCAGACGATCTGCTGCCTCCCCGCCCTGATCCAGAGGTTTCCAATGTCAAGATCACCATAGAGTTCCCATATCTCAGCCGTAGCGTGATTGTCGTGCCCCAACCTCATATTACCCCCATAATGCGGGGTGCTAAAGGTTATCGCATCATAATCCAACAGATCACTATCGAGGTTTGTTGTTTGATCCCATATGAATCTCATTTTGGAATAGAGCCTGAAGTTATCATTGGGTTTATAATCCAGCTCTGATATAAGCCATGTTCGGGAAAGATTGCACCAGTTTTTATCTGTCTGGCCATATTGTTTGTTATATGGGTTCGTTGTACCCATATTGTACACAAGTTGATGCCTCACAAAACCCGTCAATGTAAGCTTGTCCCCCCAAAGCTCAATCTCTGCCCGGGCGCTGCTGACCCCCACAATGAGAAACAAAACCACCAACAACCACGTCTTTCCTTTTCTCAGAAAATTGGTGTTCATTTTTAACCTCCTTTTTTCATGAAAATGTCAGGAATGAAAAAACACCACCATAAATTAATTTTCTCTGTCACCCCCCCTCCTGGTTAAGTTGTTACGTTATTGAGTCGTCCGGATATCAAATTGTTAGGCTGTTAAGTTGCCAGGTTACGGGTTGTTATTTTTTTAGACAAGCAAATCATGTTTTACCTTCTCAACAACACAGAGCTTAAGCCATCGCAGGCTGCTCAACAGCATGAGACGGATTATGCTGGAATTTGAGCTTCCCCAGGAACTTGGGCCTGAAGATATTAACGAGCGTCGGAATCAGCACCAGGGCCGCAAAGATATTTATGAACATGATGATCGCCAGCAGAAGCCCCATCTCAGCCTGAAACTTCATGCTGGAAAGAAAGTACCAGAATATCACCCCGACAATCATGGTGGTGGCCGTAAAAAAGATCGCCTTTCCAGTCGTCTTGATGGCCCTTGAAGCAACAGCAGCAGAGTACTCACCTCCTGCAGCTTGATATTCTTCGCAGATACGGGACAAAAGATATATCCCGTAATCAATCCCCACGCCCACACCCACGGATACAACGGGCAGGGTGTTTATATTGAGACCGATTTCCAAATGACGCATGATGCTCAACGTGATTATATTGGTAAGGTTCAGAGGAATCAGGAGGATAATGGCCGCAACTACTGATTTGTAATTCCAGGAACACAATAAGAAGACGATACCCATCACCAAAACAAAGTTTAAAAGCTGCGCATCCTCTACGGTCTCATTTACCGCAGCAAGCAGCCCAAGGTTCCCTGAGGCGAGCTGCACCGTGCAATTCTCTTTGGCCAGCAGGTCCTTTTTCTCCTCCATGAACTTTCTTACACTTTCAATAGCACTCAGCAGGGTATTGCGCATATGATCCTTGTACCAGACGACTACATTGGCGACGCTCCCGTCTTCAGCAAAGTAGAGGTCATAATCACCCGGAGCCGCACGGGCCTTCAGTGCGTAGTAAAGCTGACAGCTTTGATCACCATTTTCCGGAAGCGTCTCCCATTTGGGATATCCTGCGAACATCGCCCTGGAAAGTCGCGGCAGCTTGTCTGAGACAGAAAGAGTTCGGCTCACAAGAGGTTGCGCTTCCATATGATCCTGAAATGAATTCACGACTCTCAAAAACCCGGGATCTTCCACTGCCCTCGGGCCGTCTCCCGCAAAAAGGACATACAGCTCTTCTGTCCCGGGGAAGTTCTTGTTCATCTGGTCAATGGCTACATTGTAGTCGGAATCTTCCCACAGGATGGGACTGCCCGGATGGATGTCTCCAATCTCAACCTTTGAGGCCATCCAACCGGTAACTGCCGCCAATATAATCGTTACAACAAAGGTGGCGATACCTGCCTTCCCATATCCCAGCTTTGCGATCCCCCCCAATATCCTCTGGGTCACTCCTTTTTCCATATCCACTATCCTATCAAGATTTTTCGGGTGCCATGAGGCAGAGTAGGAAATAAAAACAGGGGTGAATAACATACCGGTGATAATATTGGAAAATGCCCAGAATCCGCACAGATAGGCCAGTTTCTGCATCATGGGAACAGGGGCAACAGCAATCAGAAGTATCCCCAGGGCATCGGTCACAATCCCCAGCATCCCCGGCGGAAAGATATACTCCAAGGTCTCAATGCAGGCCTTTTTTACATCTTTTTCTTCCTGCGCATGGTAAATCTCGAAATAGCGTTCTGTAAACTGAACAGAGTGACTCAACGACCTGGCGACAATCAGGATCGGAATAACCAGGGTCAGAGGTTCCACGTTATACCCCAAAAATCCGCTGAAACCCAAAAACCATATGACCCCCAGAATTATCGGGGGAAGGTGAACCAGCACACCTAAGGCATTTCGAAAATACAACCAGAGAAGACATACAAAGGCAAGAAAGGTTACCGTGAATATGAAATACATCTCCTGCA
>JAFDJF010000589.1 GCA_019307645.1 Deltaproteobacteria bacterium | reverse complement strand
CGACAAAATTGAATTGCAATGTTCATTTCACAGAGAACACTAGCATTTCTCGTGCCAAAAGAGATGTAATGTTAAAAAATTTGTATCTATTTGATATATAATAGGAAAATTATGACGATAGGTTTCCGATATAGGATTTGGCAGTATTGCATCGGTTCATTGATGCACTACTATGAATTGAAATGTATTGCATCAATGCAATGTTTTGCCGGGGCTAGATTGTTTTTGAACGGCCATCTTTTTTGGGAATCTCGAGATTAAATTGTTTGATTTTCCTCCAGAGAGTGGTTGGGTGTATACCCAGCTGCGCTGCAGTGGCCTTTCTGTTCCATTTGTTTTTCATCAAGGCATTGTAAATATAATTCCTTTCAATACTTTCCCATGATGCATCTGTTTCTCTATTTTTTTTGGCAGTAAGGCTCTCTTCCGCAACCGGCTTTTCACGGAGATAGTCAGGCAGGTGTTCGATGCCAATCAAGCTATCTTTGCAGACAACAGTGGCATATTCAATGATGTTTTCCAGTTCCCGGATATTCCCGGGAAAGTCATGAGACATCAGGATGGGCATCACTTCCTGCGTAACCCCTTGAATCTCTTTGTTGTTAAGCTGGCTGAACTTTTTGATAAAATACTCAACCAGAAGAGGGATATCCCCTTTACGTTCTTTCAATGGCGGTAGTTTAAGTTTTACCACATTGATCCGGTAGTACAGATCCCCCCGAAAAACCCCTTCTTTTACAAGCGTTTCAAGGTCTTTATTGGTTGCAGCAACAATCCGGACATCAGCAGTTTCAGTTGCTGTGCTTCCAAGAGGTTCATAGGTTTTGTCCTGAAGAACACGGAGAAGTCTTACCTGCAAAGCAGGAGAGACGTCACCTATCTCATCCAGGAAAAGGGTACCGCCTTCTGCCAGGGCCAGGCGCCCGGGCTTATCCTTTTTTGCGTCTGTAAAGGCCCCGGCTTTATATCCGAAAAGTTCGGATTCGAGAAGGGTGTCTGGTAAAGATCCACAGTTTATTGTTATCATCGGCCCGTTGCTTCTATGACTGAGAGAGTGGATTGCCTTGGCGAAAAGCTCCTTTCCGGTTCCGCTCTCCCCGTCAAGCAGAACAGTCGTAGTGCTTTCAGATATCTGTTCAAGCATTCCGAAGAGTCGCAGCATTTCCTTGTCTTTGCTAATGATATCATGAAAGGAGTGCCGGCCTGAGAGTTCCTTTCGCAGGGCTTCAACAAGGCTGAGGTCCCGGAAAGTTTCTGCGCCTCCAATCACCCTGCCTTCCTTATCTTTCAGAATAGCCGTTGAGATACTGATGGGGATGCGTTCGCCTTCCGAACTGACGATAAAAATAGCCTGGTTAATGATTTGCTGTCCGGTCTCTATGGTGCGATGCAGGGCGCATTCTTTTTCACAAATGCTGGCACGAAATACTTCCCAGCACTGGCGGCCCAGGGCCTCTTCTTTCTTGATCCCCGTTATCTTCTCTGCAGCCCTGTTAAAAGATGTGACCTTCCGGTCCATATTGATGGTGAAAACGCCATCTGCAATACTGTCTAGAATGATCTGTGTCTGGTCTTCTATGGTTCGGCTCATCAGGAATCCATTGTCCGGGTTTGAGATCACGGCGTACAGCTTGTCTTGCATACCGGCAAGATTATTCCAAAAAGGAAATTTTTAGTAATTTAATGCTTTTGGAATCATTTTTCAAGGAAATGTGAATGAGGAGAAAAGACTGAATCGGGGAACTGGAGAATACCCCTTTTCACTGGGGTCGGTAATGGTTGTAAACAGCCCAAAACCCCGTTCGCCCGTGATTGATACCGGACAATGGCAATCGGAGTCTTGCTCCTTTATACAGTGGCCAATTAGAGCTTGGTCACATATTCCTGGACCATGTAGAGAAATGTGAAGTTCTTTTCCAGATGTTTTTTCAAGGCTTCCAGCTGCTCCGTGGGAAGGTCCTGGATCCGGACATAAAATTTTCGGTATCGGGGGTCTTCGGCGTGATACAAAGAAAAACCGCTTACAACCCTGCCTCCGTGATCGCGGATGGCCTTTACAATTTCAATGTCCGTGCCGTCCTCAATAAGAAAGCCGAAAACATTTTTCCCTTCGCGGATTCCTGAGAAATCAACCAGTGCGGTGAAAATGTCGTCTTTCGTTATAATTCCACAAATATTGCCGTCGAGGTCCTTCACCGGCATGCCTGAGATAGCGTGTTTATGCATAAGGTAAGCAGCCGTTGCAACAGTCTGATCAGAGAAAACTGTGATCACGTCTCGACTCATTATATCTTTGACCTTGGTTTCTAAGAAAAAGTCGTGAAGCTCGGGCAGCAACTCTCTTTCATAATCATCAAACTTAACAACCTTAGACGGAGCCGCGGAACGAAGGTCACGGTCCGTAATAATGCCCACGATTTTACCGTCATGTTTAACTGGGAATCTGTGAACTTTTTTATCCTTCATCAGTCCTGCTGCTTCAATTATGGTGGCCTCCTTATCTATGTAAATCAAATCCTTAGCCATATATTCCTTGATGAGCATAATTGTAACCTCCTTTCTGCAGATAAAAAGCCGCCTTTTTGGCGGAGAAAATATTTAAGCGTTAAAGAACCAGGGGCTCCTCGGAGCCGGGATTGCCATAAAGATGAGGGAAGGGATAAGAACTTGCTTTTTCAGGAAAAAGTCTAGGAAGATT
>JAFDJF010000588.1 GCA_019307645.1 Deltaproteobacteria bacterium | reverse complement strand
ACACTGCCGGGAAACCAACCACTCTGGATTACGAGCCATGCACGATCGCAGAATGACCGCCTTGTTTCTTATATCCAGTCAGAAGGAGAGATATTTACTTTGTCTTCCGCACCGTGGCCGAAGCCGGGATCGGGATCGGTTGGCATCAAGCAGTTGTCACAATGGAAAGGGCGCTTCTTGTCTGCCCATGCCGTTGTTGGCCGGGATGGAGCCGTTTTTGGCGGTCTTTTGTTTATCACCGATTCGGAAGAAGGCCCAAAGGTTCTGCTCACGGCCTGGACGCTTTTGCCCAGCGGTGAATTCAAGATGACCACAGAGCACGACATGGAATGGCATCCCAGCGAACAGATTAGTCAGACAAAGGTGGCTGTCAATGACAATGGATTGACTGCCGCGCTTCTCTGTGATGGGCAAGAAAAGTGGCATATTTATGATGGTAACGGCGCCATACATCCTGTTCCGGCGGAGTTTGAAAAAACCAAACAGCCCATTGAAATCGCATTTCTGGGCGGAGACGAGGAGCCTCTCCTGATCTGCGGAACGGTGGCTTTGGGTTTTAGAGTTTCACGTCTTGACGGTTCGCCATTGCCGCCCATTCCTCCTAAATAGAGGTCATAAGAGGACCCTTGTCCTCTCCTTTTCACTATTGAAAATGCCAGGAGGCAGGTTTTTCCACAGTTCTAAGGCCAGAGAGGTAATCCATTTGGGCCAGAGAATCCGGAATTTCAATTTGAGTTCATTGCAAGCTAATTCCATCTCATGCATTAGAGGGAAGCATGGGACTGTATTGCTATGTCTGTTTCTGCTTGTAGGATTCGTCTGTATTTTTTCATTTCCGACCGAAAGGGCACGGGCTGAAAAGCCGGGAATGCTCGATGTGTCCTTGACAATAAAGAGAAGCGCAGTGATCTATCAGCAGGATGTCGAGTGTCTGGTGTCGTTAAAAAACACAGGGTCTTCTCCTATATTAATGGGATTCCCGCCGGTGGACCAATCCATGCCTATCGTCCTGGTCAGCCGTATGTCCACTGGAGCCAAACAACAGTATCAACGTTCAGAAGACAGTACACCGCACTTCTTAGGGGATTTTACCCTGGCGCCAGGTGAGGCGCTGGAGAACAGCTTTTCTCTATGGAACATTGTCCCATCGTTGAGCCCGGATGAATACGACATAGCGGTGCTTTGGCAATACGACAATGCCGGTCGAACAGCTGAATCAAACAGTGTGCGGCTTTCGGTGTTGCCAAACGATCCCAAGAATCTGAGACTTGTTGATGCAGTCGGTGGCCAGGGAGCCTTCAGGTTTGGTGTTTGGCTTAACACTAACAGCAACCCTCCGGTCATATTCCGCAGCGGCTTTTCGTTCTCACCTGGTGAACACGTTCAGGGCATTTTGGAAGTTGCAGCTGCCTGCCAGAATTCCCAGCCTGTGCTGGCAGCCCCAATTCCGGGCTCTTCGTTGAACGGTCATTGGGTTGCATGGATTGACGGCAATGTGGTCTGCTACACCCATATTGACAAAAAACTCGGTGTGTTGCCGGTACGGCATTTTCCTCTTTCCTCCGGTCAGTGGGAAATTGTGCCGCCTCTCTATGGTGAAACAGCATTGAATTTCACCCAACGTTCGGATGGAGGTATGCTGCTCTGTGGAAGAGGAGAAACGGATGAAAATTTCAAGCTCGTATCAGTCCAGTTTCTGAATGGCGAGGCAAAGATACGGGCAGATACCCCTTTACCTGGAACAAAACCGCTTTGGACGAAGAGCCATGTGCTTGAGAGCGGCGAGCGATTCCTCACATACCTGCAGTTTGACGGGGAGAATGTTGCCTTATACTTGGTCTCCTGGCCTGGAACAAAAGGTTCTTTGCATAATCCCAAGCGGTTATCTGCCTGGAACGGCAAATTTCTGGGCGCCAATGCGGGTGTAAGCCAGAATAGCGAAATACGAGGCGGCATATTGCTTCAAGGTGGGAAAGACAACTCAAACATCGAACTTGTCAATTGGTCGTTGCGCCACGATAATCCGGTTCTGAAGGAAAAAAAGCAGGTGATAAACTGGTTTGGAGACCGGCAAATAACGAGTGCCAAAATCGGGATAAGCGATACCGGGCGATTAACAGTCACCATAAAATCTGGAGAAGGCTTTTTTTACGGTTCAGATAGTGAAGGAAAGTTGAAAAAGATTCCAGAGGAGGTTACAAAGGATCTCCTGGTATATGAAATCGGGTTCGCAGGTGGCGAGGGCGAGCCTGTTTTGATTACAGGGTCAGATTTAGAGGGGTTCCGTGTCCTGCAATTTGACGGTTCTCCTTTGCCATTGACGTCGAGTCCAAAGGGCAAAGGTAGGAAGTAGGACACAATTAGTTTCCAGAAAAGAATGGAACAACAGTAGATGTCGGAGCCGGTGTACTGCTTTTATCGGTGACCTAGCCCCCAATGATAACTGTCGTGCATCCCATGGTGATTTTGTCGGGTGGCCCCAGGCCTTCCAGGACCGTGTCGCCCTGTCGGCAGGCAGGGGCGTTGTTGATCAACACCGTGGCACTGCCGTCAATGACTACGCCCGGGCCGTGAGGCGGAACGGGAAGCGGTATGGGACAGATATGGGTATCGGCGCCGGTAGCCGCGGCCGCGGCACTCATGGCAGCGCCCATAGCCGCACCGGCAGCAGCCTTCGTGGCTTCTTCAGCCGCCTTGGCAG
>JAFDJF010000587.1 GCA_019307645.1 Deltaproteobacteria bacterium | reverse complement strand
TTGATAAGAGCGGCCTGGTATCAGAAAGCAACCTTACAGGCGCCTATATGCTTGGTGCTGAACGGAATGATGTAATCCAGAATAAATTTTCTCAGTTTATTGCCCCTGAATCTCAAGACATATTCTACCATCACCGACAACGCATTCTTGAAAGCGGACTTCGAGATACTTTTGAACTAAAATTGGTAAAAAAAGACGGCACGCCATTTTATGCTCAAATGAAATGCATTCCTATGAAAGATTGTGATGGGAAACTCAGCCGGATTCGAGCGTTGATGATAGATATCTCTGAGCGTAAGAAAGCTAAAGAGGCTATTCTGCTGTTCAGAACCCTGGTTAACCAGTCAAATGATGCTTTATTTGTTATAGACCCCAAAACAAATCGTTTTTTGGAGTCCAATGAGAAAGCATGTACCGATTTAAAATATGAGAAGAAAGAACTTCTAAATCTCGGGGTTGTTGATATCGACGCAGCTATACCTGATGAACTCGCCTGGGAAGAACATGTTAAGGAGGTCCGGAAGAAGGGAAGTATGCTTTTGGAAGGTGCACATAAACGAAAGGATGGCACAAAGTTTCCGGTGGAAGTACATGTAAAGCTTATCTTGGAAAAAAAAGAGGAGTATATGGTCGCAGTAGCGCGTGATATATCGGTGCGCAAGCAGACTGAAGAGCAAATTCGCAAACTCACGCATCAACTCATCAAGACCCAGGAAAATGAACGTCATATGATCTCGTTAGAGCTGCACGACCGCATCGCGCAAGATCTTATCGGGCTTAAATATGCCTGCGAAACGCTTCTTTCTGACGCCCCTTCTATCCCGGATGAAATAAACCAGAAATGCTTAAACTTCTTACAAATGCTTGAAAAATCCATTTCAGAGGTCCGTAACCTGTCCTATGATTTACGTCCGCCCGGCCTGGATAAATTAGGACTTGTCAAAACCCTTTATCAATATGCCTCTGAATTTTCAGAAAAAACCAGCCTGCCTGTGGACTTTCATTCCGCCGGTCTGGAAAATCTAACACTTGACTATGATACCAAGATCAACCTTTACCGGCTGGTTCAGGAAGGACTCAACAATGTCAGGAAACATGCGAATGCCAGTCATGTGACCGTTAAGCTGGTGGCCTCTTTTCCTAATATTTTGCTCCGTATCTCAGATGATGGCAAGGGGTTCGATGTGGAAGAACGTATGCGTCAAATAGACAGCAATAAAAAAATGGGGCTTCGGAGTATGGAAGAAAGAGTCCTCCTTCTTAAAGGCAAGATGACAATACAATCCAAGTCGGCAGAAGGCACAAAGATTTTAATAGAGGTGCCTTTTGAGGAGAAAACCCATGCGCCAAAAAAAGACCATACTGATCGTTGATGACCATCCCTTTATCCGGGAAGGCCTGAAGGCTATCATCGGCCGGATCATCGGTACCGACACCGTGTATGAGGTGGTCGGGGAAGCTGGAAATGGGCGTGAAGCGATCGAGATTGCCAAGAATCTCAAACCTGATCTTTGCCTGATGGACATATCCCTTCCTGATCAAAACGGTATTGAGTTGACACGAGAAATTAAACATCTTTTGCCGAAAACGAAGGTCTTAGTCCTCAGCATACACTCCAAAGTCGATTATATCGTTGAGGCATTTCAGGCCGGTGCCTCCGGGTATATTGTCAAAGATTCCCCACCTGACAAGCTTATGCACGCACTGGAATGGGTCTTAAAAGGCGAATATTATCTGGACAGTGCCATCTCAGCGCAAGTGGTAAATCAGATAACGGGACTTCCCCAAAAAGAGAAAAAAATCACTGATGCTGATTACAGAACTTTGACCGCCAGAGAGCAGGAGGTGATAAGATTGCTGGCTGATGGTTTTAGCATTGAAGAAATTGCCGAGAAACTTTTTATCAGCCCCAAGACAGTGAAAAATCACCGAGCCAGTATCATGAGTAAACTCAACCTCCACAGTCACCATGAACTGGTTCGCTACGCAGTAAAGCTCGGCCTGATCGATGTGGACCTTTGGAAAACATAATTTGGAGGTAAAATCCATGTTTCATCAGATCCTGGTTCCCACGGATTGTTCGGATGCAAGCAGGCACCCCCTTGATATTGCGGTAAAAATTGCTTCACTTGATGGGGGGAATGTCTATTTGCTGCATGTGATCGAGATAATAGCAGACACAGCTTCTCGTGAATTCGAAGATTTTTATCTGAAACTGGAAAGGAAGGCTGAGACAGATATGAATGGTCTCCTGAGTCCGCCCCAGGAAGCGCAGGTGAAAATCGAACGAAAAATTGTGTATGGCAATCGCGGTCGAGAGATCCTGAGATTTGCAGAGGATAATAAAATCGACCTCATTGTAATGAATTCGCACAGAATAGAAGCCGGAGACCCTGTCCAGGGATGGGGGACTCTCAGTTACAAAATTGGCGTTCTGTCGCAATGCCCGGTTATGCTTGTCAAGTAGTGCTCGTCCGGAAGTAGAGAAAGATTGTTGCCGTCGCCAAATCGAAGTTATTTTGTCGCGAGCCCTAAATAAACCCTAACGTCAATGGTAAAAATTTAACGATTTTTTTAAATTGCGCCATTAGACTTTACTTCCATGTAAAGAGAAATTGAACAGTCGAATAGCGAATCACAAGTGACGAGTGACGAAGGATGGAATTGCTTCGCGATATTTATCTTATATGATTGACAAAAAGTC
>JAFDJF010000083.1 GCA_019307645.1 Deltaproteobacteria bacterium | reverse complement strand
TGCTCAGCACACGCTTCGGGTGTTGCTGTGTGTCACTGGTGCTCAATTAAGCTCCCCTGATGCTTGAGATTTGTTCATAGTTAGTCAGTGACCTATATTTATTTTTAAAGTAATTAAGATAGTACGTATACCTTTCCCCCAAATGGTTTTTAATGTCACTATAATTCACGTCATCTGCCAGATTCTGTGATTCCAGCGGATCTACACTGACATGATACATTTCTTCCAATTCAGGTTCCACATTGACGTACCGTATATATTTCCAGTGCCTTCAATCCCCATGCCCCATTTACCGAGAATCCCCGTCTTATATCCGTTATCATGCAGCAACGCCGGGTAGGTTTTTCGTAACACTTCCGCTGTCATCGGTGTACCAAAATGGTTCATACCATGTGTACCGGCATATCTTCCGGACATAATACTTGCCCTGGACACACAGCAAATGGGAGTGGTGACAAATGCATTTCTGAAGTAAGCACCGTTCTGAGCCAGTTTATCAATGTTTGGTGTTTTTAACTCCGGGATCAGCGGATTATCAGCGTAGCTTAACTGATCCCATCGTTGATCATCAGAAATCAAGACCAGAATATTGGGACGGGTATCAGTCGAAGCATTACCTGGTTTTTTTTGATAAGACTTTTTGCAGCGCGGTAACGATAACGCTGCAGCACCCACTCCAAGATTTTCAAGAAACCTTCGTCTGTTCATGCTATTTCTTTCCAAAACTATCTTTAATCCGCTCGTCCCAATGTTATTTTCACAGGTTTCTGACTATCCAGTCGAATCCACATAATCAAATCTTCTCCAAGAGGCCCTTTTCGGATCCCCTGTCTGAAATCCTCTCCTGGGATAAATCTTTCCCCGTTAACGAATAAAGTGGATAATTGATTCCCCCAGTTCTTAATAATTACTGCCGGGTTCACAAGCGGCGATTCATTTGAGGCTTCTAAAACAAACGTACAGGTTGACAGATTTCCCGGGTCGGTTTTTTCAACAAGATAGGCGCGCTCTGACTGATCATATATCCCGCCTGAGTAGGCGTCTGAAAAAATTCTCATTTTCGGCGCATGCAGCCAGGACCTGGCCAGCGGTACCAGCTCAGAGGCCTTTTTGTCCGTCATTCCCTGTAACATGATCCGGGTTCGAGTTTTCCCGGTGCGTTCATAGTCCTCCCACTGAACAAAGGTTGTAAGGTTAAAATGGCTGGGACGATCTGGCGTGGTTACCCATCTGCCGTCTCCCGGAACCTGTGCCACAGGCCAATGGCTCCACCATCCGTATACAGAAGGAACGGGATCCTGCCGATATCCCCCTCCCTTGGCCATTTTTGCCGCATAGGTTCTAAAGAAGGGAGAACTCCAAGTTCCTTCCACCGTTTCTACAGGATCAGGCGATACAATAATGAATGGTCGGTATTTCGATTTAAGGTGAACGAATGACATATTAGCACCTTCAGGTTTGGGCATTTCTACTTGTATATCTTCATGCCAGGAATATTTCTGCACTTCACCTGACATATTGACAAGAGAGACGCCGACTCTTTCGATGACATCGTCCGGGTATTTGCCGGGAGGGAGCACGACGATCTGTTCGACCCAATCGTGTTTGCGTTCAGGCCGTGAATAATGCAAATCCATTTTCCTTACACCCACCTGATCCGGATAGACTATATGGAATTCGTCACACCATTCACCCCTGCCGTCATCACCCACGGCAGCAATATCATAACGGGCATCTGAAAGCGCATAACGCCAGTGTATAACAACCCTGGCCTCTGTATTCTCAATCAGCCGTATATGTGAATAACGGCACTGCCGATCCATAATCGGTTCTGCGCAGCTGACGACATCATCGCCCCATGTTTCCAGCCACTCATTTGTGTACCAAATCCCGTTTTCTGTAACCCAGCACGGAACGAAGCTTGCCCCGCGCCAGAACACCAGTTGTACCGGCGACTCCCCGAAGCGGACAAACAGATCCGGAACATCACTTACCCGCCATAAATCATCCCACTCCTCATAATAGTCAAGCCTGGTATAAAATGCCCCGAAGCTTCCTGACCCCACAGGCCCCGTCGGTAAACGGTCCCGATTACTTAATGCCGGAACAGGCGGGTCCGTTACAGCAGCACACTCACTGCTGATTTCCTCTTCAGTTTTTGCCTTGTCGGAGATTTTTATTTCATCCAGCAAACCGTCTAGAAAGAAATAAGCGTTTGGGGTAGTCAGCTGGAATTCCTCCCATGTCTGAGACACTCTATTCCTGCCAATCGTAAGAGAACCGTACCGTACAGGGATATAATTGCCTTTGATATCAACAGCAGCAGCCTCTTTTCCGTTAATATAAAGAGATATTTTCCTGTCCGGTTCAAATACCGCCGCTACATGCGTCCACTCTCTTAATGGGATATTCATTTCGGTAGTGGCTTCATACCATGAACTTCCGGCACCAATTTTAAAACCGACATGACCTTCCTGATCGATTCCAAAAAAGAAACCTTTCAGTCTCCTGTGTGAACAGTCGAGTACCGGAGACCAAGACCACGGGTAGCTTGCCAGTGCGATCCATGCCTCAACAGTAAATGCACCTGTCAAACTGGTTAGATTATTTTGATCCCTTTCTATATAAGTGCGAAATCCATCCAGTTTAATAGCATTGCCGTCTATACCGGGCACAAAAGAAAAACTTCCAAATACAGAGTCTTTTTTCTGCTGGATTTCATCAATAACATAATTCCCGTTTTCTTTATTAAAGCGCCACCGGCAAATCAGATCATCAGGATTGCTTTCTCCGATCCTTGATGATGCAGACTGCGCGTAAGATGACAGTGTGGCAAAACAGGTAAACATCAACGCCCAGCAGCAAACCTGGAGAATTACGTAGTTGAATTTCTTATTCATGTTAATCTCCATTTTCCTTAAACGTTTTTCAAACATAATTTCTGAGGAATATGTAGAATTCTATGACGCAACATCTGGATTTCTTTTATTCCGACTCCAATTTGTTTTCTGATTTTGGTTTTTGCCGCATGGTAAAACTTCATCACTTGCTGTTAATATCTATAATGACACGCACCGATGGAAGCAGCCTGACAGGGCCTAAGAGACCGGCGGGCTGGACACGCCAGGTTTCGGGCCGGTACCAATATCCGTCGAAGGACATATTGGTGCGGGTAAATTTCTTTTCTGCAGGGAGACTCTGGTCGCCCACCAGGCGGTTGATCCACATATTCATAACCTCGATCTTCAGAGCATTGGCACCGGGTTTGACGAAGGAAGTAATATCAGCCCTGAAGGGCGGTTTCCAAAGTACACCGGCTGATTTTCCATTAACAAACACTTCAGCAAGTTCGCGAACATCACCCAGGTCCAGGTGGACCCTTCGCCCGGTGGCAAGCCAGTCGGCCGGGACATTCAGCGTTTTAGTATAAAAAGCGGCGCCTGAGTAATAATTTACACCCTCATTATCATGATTGGTCCATGAAATAAGCTTTGACAGTTTGAACTCTGCCGGTGCGCCCCACTTTGGATCAAATTCCACCGTCCATTCGCCTGCCACTGTCAGCGGCGCTGGCAGAGTATCGACCTTAACCTGTTTCCTTTTCCCATTGCTTGCGGTCAACGTATACTGCCCATTCCGGAAATACTGAATCGCAGCAGTATCAACACTGCCTGATGTGGCGATTTCAGCAAACACTACAAAAACCGAACCACCCGGCGGCAGGTCAAGCTGCACACTAATCCCCCCTGCCACCTTCTTATAAGCATATGTCGGTTTCCTGCTGCCATCAGTTGGATCCCAAAGTTGTGGTGCTGAATCTTTTACACGAAACAGACAATCGGCATTGACCAATGAAAGTGATTTGTTTCTTATGAAATAGATATCTGTATCTTTTGTCTGCCGGTGAATGTAATCCAGATTCGTTGCATGTCCTGCAAATTGACAGGAAAAGTCCGGCCCGATAGATTCTTGGGCTAGCCACTGCTGCGGGGTCAAACCCCAAACTACCTTACCCTTGCCGTAGGGATTCTGGTTGACAGTAGTTCCGTCACACTCCCCCCACATCTTGGAAGCTAACGCACGTAATTTTCCAGTCCGCGATTCATAGTCATGCAATCCGGGAACATCCAGTGGCCTGGGCCCTATGATCGTCGCACCCCGGGAAACCAATTCCCCCAGCTTAACCAGCACTTCAAGTTGCATATGAGTCTGGTCGGGAAGTACAAGAACGCGATATGACATGCCGTCAGGAAAAACGATCCGGCCGTCTTTAACCGACATGCGATTGAGGATAACATCACTATTCACAACGTCGTAATCGTAACCTGCTCCAAGACCGTCAAGCAGAGGTTTTTCCGGAACATTGTGAAATAAGGGCCAGAAATTTGGAGCCTGGTCACCGTAGTAATACGCAACATCGGCTACGAAAAGACCCTGCTGGAGCATATGGCAGCAGCGAGCAAGGTAATCCATAAAGGGCCGCGCTTTGGACCACCAAACGACCTGAGGGTTCATATCCACACCTGCATGATAGGTACGGCCGGGATAACCGGCCACTTCGGGTGAATGCGAATATCCGTGGTAGGTTATGCGGTTCAGGCCCTCACAAAATGCCCTGTCTACTATCTGCTTTCGAATAAACAGGCTGTCCTTCCAACGCCGCCAGGTGGTCCAGGATTCAGCATCGACATAGGGCTTGCCATAAATGTGCGATGCACTGGCAATCTCTTTGACTAAGAATATATTATGCCGATTCCCGATCCAGAATTCACCCCGGGGTATATCCACGTTACCCAGCGCCTTAAGAGCATCGACCGGGCAGCTATCCCAAATAGGTGGGCCAGGCCCTCCGGCTTCACCGGCAAGTTCCAGCCCGTATTCCGCACAGACCTTACTTCCTGTTGTATAGTGACTGAATATCAGAAGATCGCTGACGGTCTTCCTGTAGTCGTATTCAAACCGGTCACTGGTAACCTTATCTTTTACTGTCCACCCTGACAGGACCCCCAGCCAGGCAATAGGATCATAATCGTGATATTTTTTAAACCAGTCAGGAAATTTCGGCGTCCATTGAATACCGACGTGCAGTTCCATACTATCTACCTCAAGGGATTTCAAGGGACAGTCGGGATCGCCTCCCTTCTTTAATCCAAGCTTGTCAATGATGTACCTGAAATGAAAACGCGTAGCTTCCGGATCAAGAAAATCGATGAATGGTCCTTTGGAATTTGGGCTGGCAGCGATCAATTGCTGACCATTATTACTGCAGACATATCGCATAACCCGCCAATGACCCTCAGGTACCCTCCAGTTCAATATACCATTTTTGAGCTTGTCGGAAAGATCGATAATTTTTGACGGATCGGCTATAACTTTTCCCTTTGTGTCAGGCCACGCCAGAACGGCAACGTCAAGATACCACTTCGGCAATCCATCTTCTCCTTTTGGACAATCAGGGGGAACTGTCGGAAAAGGAAGTTCATGTATGATCTGGCCGGGGCCTCCGACTACAACGCTCGAATAGAACAGGTTCTTGCTTGCCAATTCAGGTGTCACCCAGGGGCCGCCGGCATTCCAGCCGCTGGAGGTGATCAATCCCAAGTCCAGACCAAGTCGTTTCGCTTCTTTAATCGAATGATGCATGGCAGCGACGGATTCAGGTCCTAAAAAGGGCGGACCGGTAGGAACAAAATTGCCGGGATTTCTCATCGCCTCGGTATCCCACATTTCCAGACCCCCAAGCCCCTTGGCCTTTGCCTCTAAAAGATCACGTGTCAAACCATCAAGAGTTACCGCACCATTGAGCCAATTCCAATAGGCCCTCGGCCGAGCTTCGTTGCCAGGATCCTTAAACCCCGCCGCAAGCTCCAGGTCACTCGTTTCCGCAGCACAAACACTGCCTGCAAATATCATAACCACCAATACCAAAATATGATATTTCCCATTTAATCTTTTACAATACATCAATCAATCCTTTAAATATTGACCATACTATCCAAAACTATTCTGGATCAAATCTTGCATTGCAGCAATGTGTGAATGCAAGAGCCCAACACTTCTTAGTTGGCAAACGTGACGGTTACCGGGTTGTCTATGTGATGGCCGGCCGAGCTTTTTTGTTTGCATATAAATAGATATGACTTTCATCTTTTTTCTTACTTGCGATGGTCTCTGAACCGTCAACCGTGAATTTTTTGATATTACCGGCATCTGCTCCCGTAAAAACACAATCGAAACGACATAGTCTCCGGCCCCGGTCAATGGTGCTCAATTAAGAATCCCTTTACTCTGAGCTTTGATCTGCTCGTTTTTGAATCTTATCAAGTTCTTTTTCTACCTCATCTGATAGAGGCAGTGGTTCATGTGTCGAAAGCAGATTTTCCACTTTTTCGCGGGCCTCTTCCAAGATATCCTTCTTGCCTGCCTTCTCCCACGATTCTTGTGTGTCATGAACGCCTAGACGGGGAATCATCCACTCCCCGGAGCGCATATTGGCGACTGTTGATTTTTCACCCAGGAAATGTCCACCAGGGCCAACCCGCTGAATCACGTCACCCAACCACATTTCATCATTTGTCAGGATGCCCCGGTGGGCCTGCTTAGTCATCCGAAAGACTTCGGCATCAATAACCAATTGCTCAAGGCTCAGAATCATCGAGCCACCCAACAATCCCGAGCCAACGATCAAGTCAGGCCAGGATAACATGGGTATCAAAGAACTCATGGCACGCTCATAGCTCGCCTGAATACCTGGAGCATAGGTGTCGGTTCCCCCTCCACACCCTTCCACTGGCAGGCCGTAATAACGCGCCATTTCAATCCCCGCTGAACTGAGCAAGCCATTCTCGATGGCACCAGCATTATACGCTCCAGTTCGCGGATTCATCACAGCCAAGGCTGGTGCATAGATGAACGGCGTTCCTGGATCGGCAGCCTGGATTAAACACAGCATCGCTAAAACTTCACAATTGCCTAGAATCGTCATTGATATCATATTCCCTGGCCCCGTACCTCCCATTAAGGGCATCGGCATCACGGCAAGCGGAATATCCCATCCCAAGAGCTCCAAGTAAGCATCCGTACGCTGCTTTTCGATTTCTAAAGGAGATTTAGGACATACTAAAAAAGAGAACGGGTGTGTTCGGCGAACAGTTTCTTTATCACCAAAGATAGCTTGAATAATTTCCAGCAACCACGGGCTGAATTCAGCATTTGGAGAGGAATCTTGCACATGTTTGGAGAAGTTACTAAAAATATGCCGCCAATTCTTGACTGCATTTGAGATTGACTCTTCAGCATCACCACGTTCAACCATATCCCAATACACCCCGATTTCATCCAGGGCATCAGTCAAACGAGTAGCTTCCCACCAATCATTAAAAGTCGATGGCCGGTGTTCACCAGTTTTGCGGTCGATGACCGAAATGCCTTCCCCGTCAGCAATCATGGTGCATTCACCGGCATTCATGGGTAGATCCCAGCCAGGTCTGCGAGCGCCCAAGCTGAAATCTTTGGGTGTCAGGCGCAAAGACTCTTCAACCATCGCACGTGGGAATTTTACAATTTTTGAATTCTCATCAACCTCGGCCCCAGCATCTCTGAGATACTGGCGTCCTTTGGCCGTATTGACTTTAACACCCGTTTCACCAAGGATTTTTAAAGAGCGTTCATGCACTTGCGTTTTTTCATCTTCTGAGAGTACTCGTAAAAGGATTTCCAAAGCTTAGGCCTCCTGACTCAAATTGATAGTCCAATCATTTTTAAAGGACTTTTTAAAGGATAGGAATTTGGTTTTATATTCAAAACAGAATCCCCTCAATATTTTCAAATTATCACACTTTGAGC
>JAFDJF010000586.1 GCA_019307645.1 Deltaproteobacteria bacterium | reverse complement strand
TGTGGCGCAACGCTGGTTCAGCTCAAGCGGGAGTAAGGGAAGCACTTTGTCCAGGGGTCCGACGCATCGGGGCCAAAATTCTGTTTGGGTGCAGGTCGAAGTGAAGTATTATCGTTTCCATCTTCCAAATACTTCTTTGGTTCAACATTCAAAAGGTTAAGGATTATGCAGGTATAGCCAGAGTAACTCCGGACGGCGTGAAGGACCGGGTTCACTGAGAACAAAAATGTAACAAGCATATTCAGGGGGAAGATATGAACGATAATCCACAGGAAGGTTCCGAGCGAAGAAATTTTTTCAGGATAACATATAATCCCGAAAGAAGACCGGTATTGAGAATTGGGGAATACGAGTTTGAAATTGCGGATATTTCCGAGGGCGGCATTCGGATCATCAATGAAGGAAAACTGGAAATAGAAAAACCGGTCCGCGGCACGGCAAAATTTCTGTATGGGGGCTCCATCGACATAGAGGGCGATATCGTGTGGAAGCAGAACAGCGAATTCGGGTTGTTGCTTAAAAATCTAATACCGTCTGCCGCGATGGAGAAAGAGCAGCGATATGTTATTTTGGATAATGGATAACACCTAATTCGTATTGACTTGATTCGGTCAAGCTTAACTTGTGCATCAGGAGGTTTTGAAATGCAGATATTGGTACTTTATTTTTCACGGGGAGGGAACACCAGGAAACTGGCCGACACCATTGCCCAGGGTGTGGAAAAAGTGGAAGGTGTTAAAGCACTACTGAAAAACCCCGAAGAAGTCACCAAAGATGATTTTTTGGACTCGGCCGGCATCATTGCGGGATCTCCGGTCTATTTCGGGGTCATGGCTGCCGAGTTAAAGAAGGTTTTCGACGAATTCGTCGGGGTGAGAAGACGGATGGAAAACAAGGTGGGCGCGGCCTTTGCCACATCGGGTGATCCGACAGGCGGAAAAGAGACCACCATGATGTCCATCATCCAGGTGATGCTGATTTACGGGATGATCATCGTGGGAGATCCCATGTCGGCCACCGGGCATTACGGGGTGGCCTGTGTCGGCGCACCGGACAAGGGAATCGGGGAAAATGGCATCAAACTGGGCCGGAGGGTTGCGGAACTTGCAAAAACGCTGCACGGCCAGCCATGTTTTATATGAAGTATATGTCAAGAAATCAATACGATAGGAACTGGAGGAGGCGAGAGGTTCACATCCGTATCTGTGAGGGGCTGAGGGGGAAGTCCCCTCGGCCTACTCGATTCAATCGTGTGGATAATAAAACGCAGGGCCATTGCTGACCCTGCCTGTGTAACATACCAACCAACGGACAATTATTTCACAGCTTCCTTTAATGCCTTTGCTGCAACAAACTTTGGCACCTTACTTGCCGCAATATATATCTCTTCCCCTGTTTGGGGATTTCTGCCTTTTGCCGAATCCAATCAGTGATACAGCGTCTCCTTTTTCCAATGCCTTGGTAATGCTTAAAAGAACACAGTCCACAGCCGCTTGAGCATCCTTTTTGGTTTTCAGGACCTTTGAAACCTCATTGACTATATCTCCTTTGTTCATGTTTTTTCTCCTTTGAATTAGTAATTAATAGGATTTGAGGGGCTGTAAGTTGATGGCTTGTCTGCCTTGAGAGGTTTCTTTTAATTCAAAAGATACAGGATCACCCTTTTGTAAACCGAAATGCCCAAATTTCTTTATGCCCGATTTGTGAACAAAAACAACCCCATATTCTTCAGTGTGTATAAAACCATAACCCTTTTTTTCACTGTACGATTTGATATACCCTTCCATCTAATGTTTTTCCTTTCCTTGTATCTTGTCTGGTGAAAATGCTCAGGAGGTCATTTTGAAGGAAGGCCCAAAAACAAAGGTTCTTTGGGCAGGCTCCAATATAAATGCCAGAAATGTACACAAGTAGTGAATGGTAGAATCAGATAGGTCACAAGTTAATCGATTCGCAATAATAAGTCAATAGTTTGACCGGAAAAACAATCCCGCTTTTGGTTATGATTTATAACCGAAACCATAAAATACAGAGACTGCTTTCCAGTATGTTGAAATATCAATGATGTCAAAACCATGTGATAGGATATGTTAAAAAACTTCCCGACACATCTCTTCCCTGAAAATCGCTCAACTTAGGCTTCATCTAATTCCCGAGAAGTGCAAGAAGTTGATCTAACATCTTTTTAAAAGAGGGACGCAGTTCGTAGCTTGTTTGGCCGGCCTTTTTTTCCAGTGCCATGAGAAAATCGTAGGGCATTGATTTTTGGGCCATATTGACCAGCCAGGTAGGAATATGGCCTCTCGGGTCAAGAAATAGTATAAATTCTATTTCCGTTTGTTCCATATTGGCCGGCCGAATAAGCATCTGTCCACAATACATAACAGCACGGACATGCTCTTCCTTGATGTGAATCGTTTCGGAATCAACAGAATATATCTCAACGACCAGAGATTTTCTTACGTTGTCGAGTCTTAATCTGTTGTGAACCAACAACGATCTATCCGCAAAGGGCCAAGGCAGCACATTGACGCTATATGTAACCGCTTCTAAATCGGATAATTCCTTGACTGAAATTTTCGAATCGATATGGGGAATCCATTCTTTTGATATTTCAACTTTTCGTAAAACTTCGATAACTTGATCGATTGGTGCTTTGAGAATACCGTTGGCCTTCAATGCCAGCACATCGGAATCTAATGCTTTTTGAGAATATACAGTTATGCCGTTCTTGATAAAAATGGGTTTCCACTTATTTTGTACAAGGCAGTATTGTGCCGGCAGGTCATTCGCTGCCAGGCTCACAACCGACAATGATAGAAAAATGAATATGATGAATAAAAGAATCCGGCCGCTTTTCATATCGATTCCATGCTCCATTTAGTTACTTAAAAATATAAAACCATATAGGGTGATGTCAAATCATCTTCGTCTTGAGACAGAAAGTCAACGGTCACCCGCAAAGCGGGTGCTTGAGTTTGTCCGACGCCGGACAAAGGCAAAAACACGTCAGTGTTTTTAAAGTTGAGCTTGCATCCAGGTGCAAAACACCCGGTTTGTTTGGCAAGAATCAACCCCAAAGACCGGTATTTATCTGGCGGTGCGGGCCTCGTGTTTTGCCAGCTGTTTGTAAAATATGCCGGTATAACCGCCTTTTTTGATACGGTAGATGACCAGGCCGATTTTTAACGGTTCACAGATAATGAGAATCCGCTTCCAGTAGATATCAGGCCTGTTGAGGCAGATGAGGGTGATGATGACAAATGGAACATACCAGACGGACTCCAGTCTGTTCCCGATTCTGAAAAGATTACAGAACATGAAAAAGGAAAGACCCACATACAGCGGCACCAGAAAAAAGAACCCGCCAGGATTGAGGCGATAAAGGAAATAGCTTGCCCAAATCAAAAAAAGCATTAAGAACAGATCGATCAGATTAAATCGAAAACCGGGTTTTTTCTGGATTTTAAATGTACGCCAGGTCATGAGAAATATAAACCACTTCTATGGACGGACGATTCGCTTAACCCTGTTTTTCTCCACACCCATGGTCCCGCCGAACTGCTTATACATGATCATGTTGTCTTTTTCCCAGCAGGACATTGTGAGAATAATACTTTCGTTGGTCAAGTGTATTTGAATGTGCGTCTTTTTATTGTCAAGGGGGTTCTCGTGGTTTTTGGGGGGAGGAACAGCAGGAGTGTTCCCCGGTCTTATGTCCAGGGCGCTCTTTTTCAAAACCTTTGCCGTATCTCCCCGGAGTGCCTGATTAAGGGTCTGCTCGAAAATATCAGCGGGTCTTTTTAATTCCTGCTGTATGTCACTCAGCAGTTGAATGATAAACAGGGAGACAGGGATTGCAGACACCAGGAAAAGGATGAGTACGGTGTGCAAATAACTCTTTTTTGGGGCAGGCGATGCCCACGTTTTAGTGCCCGGTCTAAAGGGGGCCGTTTTATCCGGTTTCGATTCGTCGGCAGGTGCTGCCGTCTTATTTTCAGTTTCAGCCTGTTGTTTGTCCGGTGACCCGATGTGCATGCCTTCCGCTGTCTTGAACTCGAGATAGGACTTGACCTGTTTATAGGCAATGTTGATTTCTTTGAGTTTTTCCCCGGCCTTTTGTTGAAG
>JAFDJF010000585.1 GCA_019307645.1 Deltaproteobacteria bacterium | reverse complement strand
AAAAAGTCTGATTTTGCTCTCTCCGTGAGCAATTTTGGGATTCATCAATCGCCTGGCTAAATTTCAAAAACTCGGGCTAACGCCCTCAAACAGTTTGAAATTTTTAACGCCAGGCTCATTCTGAATCTTTTTCCAAAATTGCTCAATGTCGTTTGCAAAATGACTTTTTACGGGTTTTTAAGGATTGGTTTCGTGTGTTAAACCACCTGAATCAATTCAATCGACACACCTTATAAACCATCAATTAATTTATGAGGAAGGGCAAATGAATTTTCAAGATGTTATTATGGAGTTAGACAAATTTTGGGCAAAAAAGGGATGTGTTGTGGCTCAACCTTACGACATAGAGGTGGGAGCCGGAACATTTCATCCAGCTACACTGTTGAGGGCTCTTGGACCTGAACCATGGGATGTGGCTTACGTTCAACCGTCAAGACGGCCAACGGACGGCCGCTATGGAGAAAATCCGAATCGGTTGCAACATTACTACCAGTATCAGGTCATTCTGAAACCTTCACCGTATGACGTTCAAAAACAGTATCTGGACAGCCTGAAGGTACTTGGAGTCGATCCTCTTGAACATGACATAAGGTTTGTTGAAGACGATTGGGAATCTCCTACGCTGGGCGCATCCGGTCTAGGGTGGGAGGTCTGGCTGGACGGCATGGAGATCACCCAGTTCACATATTTTCAAGTGTGTGGAAGTGTCGAACTCTTTCCGATATCCGTTGAACTCACCTATGGGTTGGAGCGTATCGCCATGTATTTGCAGGGTGTCGACAACGTGTATGATTTGAAATGGAACGACAAGGTTACTTACGGGCACGTTCACCATCAGCAGGAAGTGGAACAATCTACCTACAACTTTGAGAAGGCGGACGTGGGTATGCTGCTCGACTTATTTAATAAATACGAGGCTGAATCCAGCCGGATGATTAAAGAATCATTGGTTCTCCCTGCGTATGAATACTGCTTGAAATGCTCCCATACATTTAACCTTTTAGACGCCCGCGGCGCTATCAGCGTTATGGAGAGGACCCGTTATATCGGACGGATCAGAAATCTTGCCAGATCCTGCGCAGAGGGATATCTGAAGCAAAGGGAGGAGATGGGGTATCCGCTGTTGGAAAAGGAGAAATGATATTATAGGCAATTCAGTTAATATAATGATGCATGATTCATGAATCCTGCATCTGATAAAATGAAAACAGGAGTCGATATGGAAACTTTATTGCTTGAGATAGGAACAGAAGAAATACCTGCAGGTTACATTGAGCCTGCACTAAATACATTATCATCAACTCTGATTCAGAAGATGACCGACGCTCGTATTAAACACGGCAGCGCCAAGATTTTTGCAACGCCAAGACGCCTTGCAGTGGAAGTAAAAAAAGTTGCGGATAAGCAGACGCCTCTGGCTTCGGAAGTTTTGGGGCCTCCTGAAAAGATTGGATTTGATAATGAAAATCAACCCACTGTTGCTGCGGAAAAATTTGCCGAAAAAGTCGGTATGCCGGTCAGTGCTCTAATAGTCAAGGACACGAAAAAAGGTCGTTATTTATGTGCAAAAGTCACGGAGCGCGGACTTGCAACGCGAACCCTTATGAAAAGTATCCTGCCGGAAGCGATTTTGGCGATGCCATTTCCCAAGACCATGAAATGGGCGGAGCTTGACATTGAATTTGCCAGGCCCATACATTCGATCGTGGCCCTTTTGGGAGACAAGATCATTCCTTTTACCCTGGGAGACACCAAAAGCGGAAGATATACCAACGGGCACTATTTTATGCATCCTGGCAGGGTTAAGATTTCTCATCCCCAAGATTACATTAAGACGCTTCGTTCTGTAAATGTGCTTGTCGACCTGGAAGGTCGCAGAAAAGGCGTTGAGAGAGAGATCAGCAAAGCTGCCAAAGGCCTTGGTGGAATGGTTCTGCCTGATGATGAACTGGTGGATATCGTAAAAAATTTGGTCGAATATCCGATAGCTACGGCCGGTAAATTTGACGAGGAGTTCCTGGAAGTCCCCCGTGAGGTTCTTATCACGGCGATGCGGGAGCACCAGAAATATTTTGCAGTAGTAGATAAAAAGGGAAGCCTTATGCCCTGTTTTATCGCAATGAACAATACCCGTACAAGAGATATGGATTTGGTGGCAACCGGCCATGAGTGGGTACTCAGAGCACGCCTTGCAGACGCCCAATTCTTTTATAAAAGCGATCTGGAGGAATCATCCGACAAACGGGTCGAAAAGTTGAAAGGCGTTCTTTTCCAGGCCAAACTCGGGTCCATGTATGAAAAGATCAAGCGTGTTCAAAAGATTGCCGGATTCATTGCAGCTTCTGTAGATGGAGGTTCGAATCTGAAAAAGCAGGTTACAAAGGCTGCCGGGTTGTGTAAAGCTGATCTTGTCAGCCAGGTTGTGGGTGAATTTCCCAAGCTGCAGGGGATCATGGGCAGGGTTTATGCTTCTGTTGAGAAGGAACCCAAGAATGTAGCTGCCGCGATTGAAGAACATTACCGCCCGATCTATTCCGGGGGGCAGCTTCCTGAAACTAAAGCCGGTGCGATTCTAAGTATTGCAGACAAGATCGATACTATTTGCGGGTTCTTTTCAGTGGGACTTATTCCAACAGGTGCATCCGATCCTTATGCACTGCGACGACAGGGTATCGGTATTATTCAGATCATGCTTGATAAATGTTTTTCAGTTTCATTGA
>JAFDJF010000584.1 GCA_019307645.1 Deltaproteobacteria bacterium | reverse complement strand
TTCTAGACAATCTTGACGTAGGGATTTTTACCGTGAATCGCGGAGGTCACATCACTTTTTTCAATAATGAGGCTGAAAGGATATCAGGCTACAGTCGTCGCGAGCTGTTGGGAAGACATTGTACTGCCATTTTTGAAGAAGAAGCCTTTCGCGACCTTTACCAGTTAAAGGAATCCATTGAGGATGGGTGTGCGCGCAGCAGCCACCATGGAAAAATAGTGACCAAAGACGGCGAGCCCATACCGGTCCGTGCGGATTACATGGCCCTCAAAAATGAAAAGGGTGTTATCGTTGGCGGACTGGCCACATTTCATGATCTCACCTTGATCCATCAGCTTAACCAGGCCATAAGCGGCCGTTATACCTTCCATGACATGGTTGGAAAAGACCCTGCCATGCAGCAGATATTTGAAAAAGTGAGCGTTGTTTCGGAAACCGATGCCACAGTTATTATAGAGGGGGCAACCGGAACAGGAAAGGATCTTTTGGCCAAGGTGATCCACTCAACCAGTAAGCGGGCAGATAAACCGTTCGTCAAAGTCAATTGCGCGGCACTTCCGGACAACCTTCTTGAGTCAGAGATGTTCGGCTATGTCAAAGGCGCCTTCACCGGCGCGGACCGAGATAAGCCCGGTCGCTTCAATGAAGCCGACGGCGGCACCATATTTCTGGACGAGATCGGCGATCTACCCCTTCCCCTGCAGGCAAAGCTTTTGCGTGTATTGGAAGACAAAGAATTCTATCCCCTGGGAAGTCGACGCATCAAAAAAGTTGACATTAGAATTATCTCCGCAACCAACCGGGCCTTAGAAAAGCTTGTTGAGAAAAAGGCCTTCAGAGAGGACTTCTATTACAGGTTAAACGTGTTCAGGATTGAACTCCCTGATCTAAAGAACCGTCGAATAGACCTTCCCATTCTTATTCGTCACATTTTGAGACAGCTATGCGCTGCCAGTGATAGCAGCCCCCCGAAGATTTCCGAAGAGACAATGGGACTACTACTTAAATTCGACTACCCCGGCAATGTGAGAGAACTTGAAAACATCCTGGAATATGCTCTGATTATATGCAGAAATGACGTTATCCGGCCCATACATCTCCCGGATTATGTACAGAAACAATACCCATCAAGTGAGCCTGAAGTTTTCGCGACCTCGTTACCAATGAGTGAGGCAGCCAATACGGAACGTGAACGGATTCTTCAGGTTCTCCGCCAGAACAACTGGCATCGAGCCAAAACTGCGCGGGCACTGAATATGGACCGGACCACCCTGTGGCGAAAGATGAAACGTCATGGAATTAGCCTCTAAACCCTAACGTCAATGGCATTAACTTAACAGAAAGTTCAGTTTATTCACTGAAACGCATGCAACCTGGTTTATGAAAGCTAAATAATCGAATAACGATTACATGAATTCCAAATGACGAAGGAAGGAATTTTTATCAATCATAAAAGACAAATAGAGCGAAGCGATTCCATACTTCGTCACTCGTCATTCGATATTCGGCGGCTCAAAACACGGCGCCCCGCATAACAGCAAAACCAGATACTGCAGTTTAATCAAAGTTGCTAAGGGTTCGCACAAAAATAAATTCAGGAATATTACACCATAAAAATGAAAGCTGCATATAACACTGATGGGGACATCCCCGAAAAACTTCAATTGAATATTGCCATTGTGGGAGGCGGAAATGCTTGCAGGGCCTTTTTGGAACTTCTCCAAGTTGCGCCCTTCCCAAACTTTGGAATCAATATTGTGGGTGTATGCGATATCAACCCGGAAGCCGAAGGGTTCGTCCTGGCAAAGAAAAAGGGGATCTATACCACAAACGACTTTCGGGACCTTTTTTGCCTCAAGAACCTTGACAGCATCATGGAACTGACAAACAGGAGGGACGTCCTCCTCGAACTCGTCAAAGCTCGTCCAAAACACGTGGGAGTTGTTGACAACAATATCGGTCGGTTATTCCGTTCCTTTTTCACGATGAATCAGTGGCTTAAGTCCATGGAACATCAGATGACAGTTCAAAAAATGTCATCTGACTTTCTTATCCAGCAGAGCAACACAGCCATTGCAGTGCTAAACACCGATTTTACCATTGCCGAGGCCAATGACGCCTACTTGAAAATTGTCAACCAATCAAAGGAAGAGGCTTTAGGCGGTTTCTGTTACGAGATTTATTATGGGCTCAGCGCACCTTGTTCGAGTTCAAACCCAACATTGAAATGCCCGATGCTGGAAACCCTGAAAACGGGAAAAACCGCTCATGTTATCCACGAATTCCCCAAATCAAAAGATGAGCCGATCTATTGTGATATCGTTACCTATCCATTAAGAGACCAGAACGGAGAAATATTTAGAATTATCGAGATTTGGCGAGATATCACAGATGAAATATCATTGCGCTGGGAAGAAAAAACAAAGGAATTGAAGGCCGATCTGAACAAAATGGTTCAGGAGGACCGAATGGTGTCTTTGGGCAAGCTTTCAGCCAGCTGTGTCCATGAAATTAACAACCCTATTCAGGGGTTGTTGACTTTCGCGGATCTTATGCAGGAGATTCTCTCGGAGGGTTATCCTACAAAAGAGAATTTGGAAAAATTCAGACATTTCCTTTCGCTCATGTCTACCGAGCTGGAACGTTGCGGCAATATCGTGTCAGGCCTCCTTTCATTTTCCCGCGAAACCCAGCTCGAATATAAGCACCTGAACTTTAATGA
>JAFDJF010000583.1 GCA_019307645.1 Deltaproteobacteria bacterium | reverse complement strand
TTTACCGGACTTCAGGCAAACGGAACCTTTTAGGGGCCCCAAAAAAAATAAAATCCACATTTAGCATCTCATCTTCCGGTCATCTATGCCCGATCTTCAATAGAAACGTCCTCGTAAGCAATGAACAGTACACGGTACAAACAGATGGTCATTTTTCTTCAATCGACCTTGAACCCTGAACCGTGAACCTTATTCCTTAAACCTTTCCTTATTGACATTAATATTGCACTTTGTTAACAAATTCACTTTCTTTCGATAAAAAAAATCATTATTTAGATGGACCCCATCTGATTAAAAGGAGTGCAAATCAATATGGATGCATTAACACCATTTTATGAAGTAAATGAAGCCCTTGTGGCCATGGGAGCAGAAAAGCTCAACCTCTGCATGCAATGCGGCATGTGTGCCGGCTCTTGCCCCTGGCGCATTGTTGACAGCCCCTTCAACATCCGCCGCCTGATCAGGATGGCTCAGCTCGGTGTCGAGGGATATGAGTCTGACGATATCCTGTACGGGTGCACAACCTGCAACAAATGCGTCTTAAAGTGTCCCAGGGGGGTGACAATTATTGACGTGGTCAGGGCCATGAGGGCCATGATAGCCGAAACTGGAGCCATCCCCGGTGTTCTGAAGACAGCGACTGGAAGCGTACACAGCAAGGGGAATCCCTGGTCCGAAGACAGAGAAAAAAGAACCGATTGGATGGAAGGTCTTGGTGTCCCGGCTTTTGATGACAGCAAGGAATACCTCCTGTTTGTGTGCTGTACTTCTGCCTATGATGCCAGGAGTCGCAACATTGCCAAGGCCATGGTCAAGGTCCTGTCTGCCGCAGGTATCAGTTTTGGCGTAATTGGTGAGGAGGAGAACTGCTGTGCCGAGTCCATGAGAAAAATCGGTGATGAAGAACTCTTCATGAATACGGCCCAGAAAAATATCAACCTCTATAATGAAAAGGGGGTAAAGAAGATCATCACCACATCTCCTCACTGCTTTTATACCTTCACGCAGGAGTACCCGGAGATGGGAGCAGAATTTGAGGCCGTCCATTATACCCAGCTGCTGTCAGAACTTCTGGAAGAAGGCACGCTGAAGCTTTCAGGTACAATTGACAAAAAGATCACCTACCATGATCCCTGCTATCTTGGACGGCACAGCGACCTCTACGACGAACCCAGGGCGTTGATTTCCGCAGTAACCGGGGACAACCTGGTGGAGATGAAAAGAATCAGGAAAGAAAGCCTGTGTTGTGGCGCCGGCGGAGGCCGACTCTGGATGGAAACCAAGCCTGAATGGCGGTTCTCAGATTTGAGAATACATGAGGCATGCGAAACAGGCGCCTCTATACTTGCCACCGCCTGCCCCTACTGCATCTCGATGCTGGAAGACAGCCGAAAAACAGTCAATAAAGAAGACGAGATAGAGATCAAGGACATCTCGGAACTTATTGCGGAAGTCTTATAACTCATCCTCAGTGCAAAAGCCTTGCCTCTGGTGCAAGGCTTTTGTGATTTTTGGCCCCACACGGAACTGTGACATGAAAATAGCCTATCTCGATTGCTCCTCCGGCATCAGTGGCGACATGTTCCTGGGTGCCCTGCTGGATGCCGGGTTTGCCTTCGAAGAGCTGAAACACCGCCTCCGGACCCTCCCTCTCGATGGTTATCACCTTGAAACAAAACAGGAACTGCGAAACCAGATCTCTGGCACGCGGTTCTCTGTAAACCTTAAGTCCGAAAAGCAGGCCCCGAGAAATCTGGAAGCTATCCGGAAAATCATCCAGGGGGGAGATCTCAGCAAGACGGTTGAAGAAAAAAGTACTGCAATATTTGAACAGCTTGCCGGAATTGAAGGAAAAATCCACAGCCTTTCCCTGGAAGAGGTACATTTCCACGAGGTAGGTGCAGTGGATTCGATCGTTGATATTGTCGGCTCCCTGATCGGCATTGAATACCTGGAAATCCGTTCCTTCTATGCCTCTCATATCCCACTCGGTTCAGGATTTACAGAGACCGCACACGGCACAATCCCGATCCCGGCGCCTGCCACGATTGAACTGCTAAAAGACATTCCGGTTTATGATTCAGGCATCAGACATGAGATGGTCACACCGACCGGAGCAGCCCTGCTGAAATGTCTGGTCAGGTCTTTCGGACCGATGCCTCCCATGGTTGTGCGGGATGTCGGGTATGGGGCAGGAAAGAGAGATCTACCCGAAAGGCCGAACCTGCTTCGAATCCTCATTGGGGATGCATCGTTAAATCAAGAAGTTGGATCCATAGTGCTCCTTGAGACAAACCTGGATGATACAAGTCCGGAATGGATGGGATATCTCATGGAAAGGCTGTTTGAGGCCGGCGCCCTTGACGTGGTATTCTTCCCAATCCAAATGAAAAAGAACCGTCCCGGAGTTCAGATCCAGGTTATGGGTCAACCTGACCGAAGAGAGGCCCTGATGGAGATTCTCTTCAGGGAAACTGCAACCCTGGGAATTCGATTCCGATATACCCAGAGACAGGTATTAAAACGGTCTGAAGCAGAAGTGGACAGCCCTTGGGGAAGGATCAAAGTGAGAATATGATGTCTGCCGTAAGATCGCTCTCAAGTACAACAGACCGCTGAGAGAGATCTATCACTGGGTCATGGGGCTTAACAAGTAACGGCTAATACAGTCATAAGAGTCGGAGAGTGTTCAGGGTTCAGTCAATGCCATCAAATTAAGGAGTGAGCAATGAATATGATGTCTGCCGTAAGATCGCTCTCAAGTACAACAGACCGCTGAGAGAGATCTATCACTGGGTCATGGGGCTTAACAAGTAACGGCTAATACAGTCATAAGAGTCGGAGCGTATTCAGTGATCAGTAATCCGTATTTACTGGGCACTGATCACTGGCTGATTACTGAATACCGAATACTCACATGGAATCAATACTATCTTGATGTCAAAAATCCGATCTAATAATTTGCTTATCCTGGATTTATTCAAAAAATCCGGCTTTTCCGGAAAAACCGCTTTAGTCCTTTCGACATGGTTTGGCAGCGGATGCCTCCCGATCGCACCCGGCACCTTTGGCACTCTGGCCGCTGTTCCCCTCATTCTTGTTTTGAATAATTTTGGGATTTGGTATAGTGCGTTTACGCTGTTGATTGTCATTGGAATTGCTGTGTGGTCTGCAGGGCTGACCGAGGATTTACTGGAAAAAAAGGACCCCTCAGAGATAGTAATTGACGAGGTAGCGGGTTTCCTGCTTGCCACGGCCCTTTTGCCTTTCTCCTGGCTATCCCTTGGCCTGGTTTTCTTTCTATTTCGTTTTTTTGACATCCTGAAGCCCTATCCCATAAAACATCTGGAAAAGCTCAGGGCTGGGATCGGAATAGTCATGGATGACATTTTGGCAGGGCTCTACGCGTGTGCAGGGACATGGGTAATCCTTCTTTTACGGGACGCTCTGGCAGGATAAGGAACATGACGGCATAATGACGTGTCGAAAACAATTTTTTCAGCGGACCTGATGTTGGTTGTTTGAAAATGTATGGCGAGATTATAACAATAGGGGACGAACTTATCTCCGGCAGGACACTTGATCTGAATGCCAAGTATGCTGCAGACAGACTTACCGCCTCCGGACTGCACGTCACCAGGATTACTTCCGTGGGTGACGACCATAAAATGGTCTCCAGGGCCCTGGCAAAGGCCATGGAGTCCTCCCGGTTTGTCATCGTTACGGGCGGGCTCGGTCCCACAGATGATGACATGACCAATGAAATAGTTGCCGCGGCGCTGAACAGGTCACTCTGTCTTGACCAGCAGATGTTCAGAAGGGTCAA
>JAFDJF010000582.1 GCA_019307645.1 Deltaproteobacteria bacterium | reverse complement strand
ATTGCCTCCAGTGTATTTATTGGTAATACATTGTAAGCATAATTTGGATGATTGGCAAGCTTTTTTTAGGGATGTAAAATACCGGGTAGGTCAGGGGCGTTGCCCGGCTGTGTTACCGCCTAGCGGCATTCATGGCCCTAAATTCACGGGCTAACATTGCCTCCGGCAAGTTGCTGCCCTTTTTGTTCCGTCTGTACCAGAAATACTCTGCATACTCCGGCTGGAAAGGGTTTGCATCGGCCTTTATCTTGATAAAAAGGGGGCAAAGCTGATATCGTTGACGCTTGCTTCATTTTTTGATAGGCTGGCCCCATTGTCCAAACCGTTAAGAATTCGATATCCCTTTTATCTGTTTGTCCTGTCAATTTTTTTCGGGAGGAGATGCCCATGGCCATTGAAACAAAAAAATCCTATTGTCGTATTTGTACTTCGTATTGCGCTATTGAGGTTGATGTTGAGGATAACCGCATCGTCAGGGTTCGCGGAGATGAAAGTGACCCGGTCAGTGGCGGTTATACCTGCGCAAAAGGACGTGCAATGCCTTACCAGGCCCACTCATCCAACCGGCTTACCTCTTCCCTGAAACGATTGCCGGATGGCAGTTATCAGCCGATTTCAGTTGAACAGGCCATGGATGAAATCGCTGAACGCTTAAAGCAGATTATAGACAAATATGGACCCCGTGCAGTGGCATCTCTTTGTGGGACGGCTTCTTATGCAAACAGTGTCACGGTTCCGCTTGTACAAGCATGGCAAAAGGGATTCAACTCCCCCTCAAACTTCACGACCATGACCATTGACCAACCCGCCAAGATCGTTGCCGTGGGCCGGATCGGCATGTGGGGTGGGGGTGCGCACACATTTGCCAGTTCAGACGTAGCCATGTGCATCGGTCTCAACCCTATTGTTTCCGGACTGACCATGTTTGGCGCCCCTCCGGGAAATAATCCGATAAAATCCATCCAGGAAGCAAAAAAACGAGGTCTGAAATTGATATGTGTTGATCCACGACGCACCGAACTGGCGCGTTATGCTGACATTCACCTTCAGATTCGTCCAGGCGAGGATCCCACTCTGATGGCCGGCATGTTACGCGTCATTTTTGAAGAATCATTGTATGACGAGGCCTTTTGCCGTGATCATGTGTCCGGGATGGAAGATCTGCGTGCAGCAGTAAAGGACTTTACTCCTGAGTATGTAGCACGACGTGCCGACGTCGCGGCACAGC
Organism: Deltaproteobacteria bacterium; assembly: GCA_019307645.1. The sequence continues at coordinate 2,005 of JAFDJF010000582.1, read as the reverse complement.
AAATGGTTGAAGCCACACGGCTGTTTGCAAAAGGTCCGCGCGGGTATATATCGTCCGGGACCGGCCCGGATATGGCGCCACACCACTGTCTGGCAGAACATTTAATCGCATCAATCAACTCGGTATGTGGCCGCGTTAATCGTGAGGGGGAAAAGATGCCCAATCCGGGGGTGTTGTCGGAAGATTTGCCGCGCCCGGCGCAGGTGATTCCTCCCGAGTTTCTACCGCCGATGTTCAGTATCGGCAAGGGACCGGCTTCACGGTTTCATGGCCTTTATCAGGTATGCGGAGAAATGTCGAGCACCACGCTTTCTGACGAGATACTGGAACCGGGAGAGGGCCAAATTCGCGCCCTGATCACAGCCGGCGCCAATCCGGCCGTTGCAATGCCGGATCAGGACAAGATGTTGCGTGCCCTGGACAGCCTGGAACTCAGCGTTTGTGTTGATGTGGAGATGTCAGCCACTGCGCGTCGCTGCGAGTATGTCATTGCCGCACGTCATATACTGGAACGTGAGGATGTGACTGAATTTATGGATATGTTTTACGAAGTCCCGTACGCGTTTTATACAAAGGCAGCGATACAGCCGGAAAATGACTTTATAGAAGATTGGGAACTTTTTGTGGGTCTGGCAAAACGCCTTGATTTTTCCGTTGAGCTGCCCGGCGGTACCATTGATCCGGTCACAAAACCGACAAAACTTGAAGTGCTCAAACTGTTAAAACCCAATCCCCGCGTGGCATTGGAAGATATTCGTGCCAAAGGGCGCGGACATATTTTTGAGGACCTTGACGTCCGTGTAGAAGCGCCGATTCCGGGAATGGAAGCGCGCCTGCAACTTGCACCCGAAGGCATCTGTGAAGAAATCGGGGAGGTGTATGCTGAGACCGGGGATTCGAAACAGTGCGCGAAGAGCGGCGCAGCATTTACTCATTTGCTGATATGTCGGCGTCTGCGCCACGTCATCAACTCCTATGGCCAGACATATCCTGAACTTCGAAAGAAAGGGACCACCAATTACGCCTACATGAATGAAGCGGATCTTGAGTTGCTTGGGCTTTCAGCCGAAGATCTCATCGAAATTGAGTCTGACCACGACGCGATTATCGGCGTGGTGCAGCCCACGGATGAAGTCAAAGGCGGGGTGATCTCCATGTCTCACTGCTGGGGCGATACACCGGACCAGGGGCTTGACGTCCGTGAGTTTGGTGTGAACACAAATCGTCTGATCAAAACCGATAAGGACTTTGACTCCATCACCGGAATGGCGCGAATGAGTGCCATTCCGGTGGCTGTTCGGCCCCATGTAGGATAAAGGAAAAAAATGTAACGAATGAAAAAGAAAGGGGTGCCATTTGATCCTGGTTTTTCCGGGAGACTCACATGCGGCACCGGGCCGGATGAAGAACCCGATTGTTTCCAGAATGCGGTAAGAGGATTACTCAAAAAAGGGCATTCAGAGACGAAAGCTAAAAAGGCCGTTGAGGCCTGCTTTAAAGCCCTTTCAAAATTTTAACGCAGGATATCTCTGGAAAAACAGGACGACTTCTCGTTCCACGCTAAATGATACCAGGAATAATCGCTTTTCTATCCCCAGGATAATTTTCGAAGTTTTTTAAATACCAGCGATGGTGCGCAAGGGCCCTGGGGAACAGATTTGAAAATGAAAAAACAGCAAATGAAAGTGCTGCAGGTGTCCAGGCTGCAAGTGCAAAACCGCACCACTCGGTAATTTCCCCAAAGTAATTTGGCACAGATACCCACCGGTACATCCCCCCATATGGAATCTTATAGCCTGTTTCTCCAGGTTTTCTCAGATTGCGCAGCACGCTGTCTGAATGGATATTCATCGTTACACCGGTAATCATTAACATAATACCGGCAATGAAACAGGGTGTTGTAAACCACCCATTGTCCGTCAAATGAGGGGCAAGGTTGCGTATTGCATAGCCGTTTAGAAAGCCGTTAATGGCATTAAAAACAAATCCCACGATTACTGCAGAA
>JAFDJF010000581.1 GCA_019307645.1 Deltaproteobacteria bacterium | reverse complement strand
CAGGTTGAGTTTGTCAAAGGGGTAATGCTTCATGTAGTGGTAGCCTGTGAACAACTCATCCGCGCCCTCCCCCGTAAGCACGACCGTCACATATTCGGCGGCCAGCTTGCACGTGAAGTAGCACGGCACTGCGCAGCGGACCAGGGACGGGTCGTAGCTTTCCAGCTTTTGAATGACGGTGGGCAGGGCCTCATAATACTCCTGTTCCGTGAAAAGCAATTCGTGATGAGTTGACCCGATGTGCTTCGAAGCAATTCGGGCTGCTTTGACATCATCGCTCACATCGCCCTTTTCATCCTCCATCCCCACCACAAAGGTATGGAGATTCGGGATCTCTTCCGCCGCGATGGCCGCTACGAGACTGCTGTCCAGGCCGCCGCTGCAAAAAGCGCCCACAGGCACTTCCGGGTCCGCCAGCAGCCGTTTCTTGACCGATTCGATGAATGTTTCCCGGATCAGCCGGCTGGTTTCCTCCACGTCGGTAAGCAAATGGTCCTCGATTTCCGGGACCCGGTAGTATTTTACAAAACCCTCTGAGGGCGTGTAATAGTGTCCCGCGGGAAATTCGTGGACTTCATCTACCCGGGCCAGGCTCATGGCCCCCAATTCGGACGAGAAATAGAGTTTGCCGTTATGGTATCCGTAGTATAGCGGCTTGATGCCGATGGGGTCCCTGGCCAGCATGCTGTCGTCCCCATCGAACAAGGCGAAAGCGAACATGCCGTCCAGATCTTCAACGAAACCGGGGCCTTTTTCCCGATACAGGGGAAGGATGACTTCGGAATCCGACACGGTTTTAAACGGGTATTTGCCTTCAAGCCTGGAACGGAGCTTGCGAAAGTTGTAGATTTCGCCGTTGCAGATGAGGCCCTGAGTTTCATTGTTGCCCAGGATGGGCTGATGCCCCCCTGCCACATCGACGATGGATAACCGGGTATGACCGAAAACGCCGCCCCCGTTCGTGTGAATGCCCCGATCGTCGGGACCTCTATGCGGGAGAGCATCCAGCATACGGTTAACGGTTTCGGTATCTTCGGCTCCTATACATCCTGCAATTCCACACATGCGTTACTCCTAAATTTGACGGTCTCGTAAAAAGCCCGAAACCTGTCATTTTTTTGATGATACAACCTCTTGAAATCATAGATATCGAAATCTCGCTTTTTGGCTTTTTACGAGACCATCAAATTTACTTAGTGCCCATCCATAAATGACGGAAAGGGCACTTACAGTGTCCACTTCAGAAATGAGAAATTTTTTCGATGAGCAAGGCCGCACAAGGGTTTTCGTCGAGGCGTACGGTTTATGTACGTCGCAGGTGGAAACCCGCGGAGAACACAGCTCATCGGAAAAAGAGCCATTTCTGGATGGACACTATTTTGCAAATATCTTTCCTAAATTGGCCGTGGTCAGGGGATCTTCCATGTACATGCCCAGGCCCGTATTTCCTATGGATTCCATGCTTTGTTCATCGTACACGGGCATCTCCACCTCCGGCGCATCTTCCGCCGTGACCTCTGTTGCTATTTCAATGCATTTTTCCAGTTTAGAGAACGAAAAGTCAATGAGATAGCGAAGAAAACCAAAAGGATGGCGGATCATGTGAAAGCCGTACTTCATACACAGCGCCTGCCCCATCCGGCTGTCCGCCATAGCGCGATCCGTGGGATGTTCCTCGTGCGTGGTGCAGGCGCTCTGGCAGGTGGGAATATCCAGCATGAGATTTAAATGGCTCATCAGGATATTCAGCAGGGTGTGGCTGACCAGCCCGTAGTTGGGGTTGTATTCGATCCGGGGATCGGCAATGGTCGGAAAGCCGGCGTGAACGCATGTCACGCCCGGATTCAGCCGCTGGGCCGCGCATATGCCGAAAAGAACTTCGGCATGGGCCATGGAAAGCACGCCGTTGTAGCAGTAAGGCGCGCTGATGCCCGCCATGGGCATGGCCGAGATAAAGACCGGCAGCCCCGCCTTGACAACCCTGACAAAGCAGTTTGAAAAATTTTCGTTCACCTGCAGAGGTGAGCGGGTCAGACAGAAGGCCACCATCAGATTTTTCCGCTGCTCGTATATCTTTATGGCCCTGTTAACGGCGGCATCGGAATTTACGGCAAAATAGATGGGTTTGGAGCAGAACTCGGCCATCAGATCCATTTGTTTGATTTCGTCCTGGAGTTTTACGCCCCTCCCCATGCCGGCAACGACGTCATGTTCCTCTGCGATCTGAACGATACGCGAAACGTGGTCGGGCTCCTTCGGGATGAGGCCCCCTTTCCTGTTTACCTCGTCATAAACATAAGGCGCCGTGCCGCCGATAAAGTAGCTGTTCATGGGGACGAAAAACTTGTTTACGCCCGGGACCGTCTTCAGGCATTCATTGACGCACTCGGCGGTGAGATAAACCCTGTCTTCATAAACAACTGCCGTGCCCTGGGCCTCAAGCGGCTTAAAGGCCTCCCGAATGTGGCGCTCCTTGCAGCCCACGCCGAAGTTTTCCAGCAACCACACCGCATCATGATGTGACTGGATGAGCATTTCGACGGTTTCCCTGCCCAACAGACCCCTGGATATTTCAACGCGTTCTTTGTCCATTTGAACTCCTGCGACACTGTCTTCAGGAATGAGCATCGCGGTGTTACTTGCATCATAATTCATGTTTTCTCGCTTTCTATTCGTTTCTTAACCTTAGCCTTAACCTCAGCCTATCTTTCCGGCCCTCTATGGGGG
>JAFDJF010000580.1 GCA_019307645.1 Deltaproteobacteria bacterium | reverse complement strand
TTAGAATAGGGAATTGGGGTCAGCCCTGAGCGGTAAATTCAAAGATGCTTAAATATCTTAAATCCACACCGACCATTGACTATGATCATGCTGAAGTCATGGATTTCGCTAATCAGCATACTGATGGTTGCGCTGAGCCGAGAGAGAAGGCAATCAGGCTTTTCTATGCCGTACGCGATAGCATACTATATGACCCATACGCCTATACGTTATCGGTCGAAGGTCTTCGGGCAAGCACTACCTTAAGAATTGGCCGCGCCTGGTGTGTACCTAAAGCAATCCTTCTGACTGCCTGCTGCAGAGCGGTAGGGATTCAAGCCCGGTTGGGTTTCGCTGATGTGCGGAACCATCTGTCTACTGGACGCATGCGTAAGCATATGAAAGATGCGGTCTTCTTCTGGCATGGGTATACATCTATCTATCTAGACAAAGCCTGGCTCAGGGCGACACCGGCTTTTAATATCGAACTCTGTCAGCGATTTCGGCTAAGGCCTCTCGATTTCGATGGTCGTAGCGACGCGCTTTTCCAACCCTTCGATCTTGAGGGTAATCGGCACATGGAATACATTAGGTATCGCGGAGAGTTTATGGATGTTCCTATCGACCAAATTGCAGAGACCTTTGGCAGGGAATATTCTGCAGGCCCGGATTGGAATAATGCGGACTTTGACCGCGACGTAGATCAAGAGATGTCTGATGACTGAAGACGGAAAGCGGGACATCCTTAAATAATCGAATAACTTTATTTTGGATTTTAAAACTTGGTCCTCAGGGCCAGTCGAAGATCCCGCTATTCGGGGGTCAGAGAGCAATGGTTATGCCGTAAGAGACGTAATCGGAAAGAGAAAAAGGAGAAGTTCTTATGAAAGAAAAATACGATGTGATTGTTGTTGGCGCTGGTCTGGGCGGGTGCGTCTGTGCCGCCCTGCTGGCCAAAACGGGTATCCGCGTCCTGGTTCTGGATAAAAACAAACAGGTGGGCGGAAAGGCTATGGGTATTGATGTGAACGGTTTCAAGGGTGAAATGTGGCCCACCTACGGCATCCCTTCAAATGTAGGCCCTTTCGTGGAAGCTTTCAGGACGCTGGGCATTGAAGAGAAGCTGAAACCCATACCCGGTACGACTGCCCTTCTTTATAAATCTAAGGGAGGCGAATGGATTCCAACAGTGAACGATGCACGCGAAAAGGGGGGAGATCCTACGGGCAATCTTTTTGACTCTTGGGGCCTGAGTCAGGATGAACGTGATAAATCACTTCAGATACTTGCCGAAGCGGCCCTGCTGACGCCCGAGCAGCTTGAAGATCTGGATGATGTCTCTGTCAAGGAATGGCTCGATCAACATGATGACATTCCTCAGCCGCTCTTTGCTTTTTTCGCAAACCATGCCAATCTCATGGCCACAGGGCTGTATGAGCTGGTGGCCATGAGCGAGATCGTCCGGATCATGCAGATATTTGCCGACCCTTCCGGATACCCCAAGGGAGGCTATGGCCGGGTAATTGAGGATATAGCCAAGGTGATTACGGATAACGGTGGGGTGATCAGGATGACAACACGCATTGAGCGGATCCTGGTGGAAGGCGGCCGGGTATCCGGGGTGATTACCGGTGATCAGGTTTATAAGGCGCCCATTGTGGTCAGCAATGCCGGAATCCAGCCTACAGTCATGAAATTGGTCGGTGAAGAGCATTTTGACAAAAGCTATGTGAACTATGTGAAGGATATTGTCCCCAGCCTTGGGTTTTGCTGCCAGCGTTATATTTTCAGCAAGCCGGTCATGGAGCACGGCGTTTATCTGGCCACCACAGAGGACAGCTATCTGGATATTGACCGGCTTGACCGGTTACGCGACGGCATTATTCCGGACATGGTCAATGTCTACGGTGTGGTGCCTGCCCATTTTGATCCGGACATGGCGCCGCCGGGAAAACAGATGCTTCTTATCGGCACCTGGTGTTCTCCAGACCCCAGGGGCAAGGAGATAAAGGCCTTACAGAAAAAAGTGGACGAGGTGTTTGACGAAATGTTTCCCCTGGCAGTGCCCTATATCGAAAAAAGAGAAGGATATGTGGGACCGGCCCAGGTGTCCGGCCTGTCCAGAGATCAGGTGCTGCCGGGACTTGGCGGCGAGGCAGTGGGCCTGGCAGTGACCGTGGGATATTGCGGCAAAAATAAGCCCAACCCCAAATCGCCCCTGCCCGGACTCTTTTTTGTGGGCCACGATGCCGGCGGCGGTGCTTATATCGGAACGAATCAGGCGGTAAGCTCGGGGCTTCGGGTGGCGCCGGTGGTCCGCCATTATTTTCATGAGAGAAAGTCGGTCTATCGAATCTAAGGGCTCGCGCAAAAATGATCTGAAGATGAGATGCCAAAATGTGAAGTTATTTTTGCGCGAACCCTAAGTATTTAAGGATGTCTGTTCTGCCCCTTAAAGTCTCAACAAGGCGTTCAGATTACCGCTAAAAACGGCCCCCTTCTCCTTTTCCCCAAATCCAGCCAATCCGAGCAACCGATCAATGCGTTTGATTTCATCGCCCAGGGGAAACCAGGGCCAATCGGTGCCGAATAGGATATGTTGTGGACCGTGTATGGCCAGCAGGCGGATAAATTCTCTCTGGCTAAGGGTATGGGCGGCGTTGGACGTATCCAGATAAAAATTGGGTCGCGGGACTAAATACCGACACATTTCATCGAAGGGGGCGCAGAGACCGCCCATGTGGGCACCGATAAA
>JAFDJF010000579.1 GCA_019307645.1 Deltaproteobacteria bacterium | reverse complement strand
TTTCGTGAAGGATCCTGGCAATTCTGGCCACTTCCATAATCAGAGCGCGTTTCAATGCATCACCTGGGGGAGATTCCTGCCATTCATCGCACAGATCTTCGAGGCTGATGGAATTGGTCAATTCCTCCATAACAACAAAGGACTTATACCTGGCAGGATTCCATCCTTTCTTGCCATACCCCACCAGGCGCGCAGTATTTACACCCAGTTGATTAAGACGTACGATGGCCTGCCATTCATTTTTGGCGGACGTCACCGGCAAACGAAGCCTAAGGGTATCCTTTATGATTTCTTTCCAACCAATGCCCCGATGGAACTTGGCAAAATAGGACTTGTCGTCAATGGTAAACCGCAGTGTTTTGCGGCCCTCACGCTCACGATAGACACGACCGTCAATTGCGAATAACTGATCAAACACGTCCCTGCCCTGCCAGCGCTCCAGCCAGGCATCGGGTATCACTAACATGCGGCTACCTGCTCAATAATGTCAGCAGCCTTTTCCGACAGGCTGAATATATCATTATTCGCAACATACTCCCTGGCATTCTTTCTCCACTGCGCTTTTTTCTCAGAGGTCAGCATGAAGGCCAGCTGTTTATTGAGTGCCTCTTGCTCAAAAGGTGCGGGGACGATCTGTCCGGCTCCGGCCCGTTCGATATGAAAACTGTAACCACATACTTCGGTAACCAGGACCGGCAAATGTGCAGCCAAAGCTTCGATCAGGACCGTGCCTGTATTTTCTTCATACGCAGGATGCAATAGGATATCAGATGCGACTAGAAACCGAGGGACGTCCTCGCGGCCACCCAGGAAACGAATCTGATCTTCAACACCCAGCCTCCTGGCCAGCTTCCGAAAAGGTTTTATTTTGTCTTTCCCCACCGTCAGCAAGAAGGTTTTTTTATAAAGGTCTTGCGGCAAAGATGACAGGGCCCGGATTGCCCGATCAACACCCTTCCGATTATAGTCCGTACCCACCATTAGAACAATATTTTCGTCTTGCCCAATAGCCAGTTCCCGACGAAGCTCGGAACGAATTTCAGCAGAATTTGGCGGCGCCACCCGATCCCTGGCAATTCCAGGAGGCAAAAAATGGAACATTTTTTCATCCGTGCCATAGTGTTTCATGAAAAGCGCTTTTTCATATTTGGAGATTGCCAGGATCTGCGTCTTTGACTGTTTATCGTAGACAGTTCGCTCTAACCTTAGATTGCTCCGGCAACGGGGTGTCATGCGATAAAAGATGCTTTTTTCTAACGCTCTTTCCACATAACATGTATCAGCGGCGAAATACACATCAAGAAAAGGCATTTTGTTGAATCCCATCACAGCATCATAATGCCTTTCGGCTAAACATTCACCGAGCCTTTCCACAAACGACTCTCGCTGCCTGTGATTTGTAAGACCCCGAACCGGGAGTATCGAAACCTGCAAATCATCAGGCATCTCCCCTTGCCAATCCCAGGTATAGACGTCCACGCCATGCCCCCGAGCCAGACAGACATTCGCTATTCTAAGAAAATCCCGTTGCAGTCCACCGAAGGGAAAATATACAAAAAGGCAAAAGGCAAATTTCATTTTCTTTTCCGATACACAACGGCACGCTATTGAATCGTTTCGTTGTTCTTTAATCCTGATCCGCCTCAAAACAACAGGATGAGCAATTCTGGACCAAAAATTGGATCAAATAAGCCTGAAGACGGGCAAATAAGCATCAATCTTGATCAGAATCAAGCTTTTTGGAGTCATATTATTTGCTTTATCCCAACGGGTCAAGGAAAAGCAGTAGTGGCGGTCTATCCATTTCCTGAAAGAATCCCGGCATTGCTCACCAGAAACCCACAGGCTGCTTTTCTGTTTAATCCCGGTGCCCTGATTTCAGTCAGCATCTTAAACTTATTGACATAACACGGCAAACGATTCTTGAAACTGGACTTTGACACAGATCTCAGGTAAAAAATTATGTAACTACTCAGGTTATAAGGTTCACGGTTCAGGGTTCAAGGTTAAAAGCAATGAAGGAAGGTCTCTATTCTTTAGACAAATACCCTGTTCATCCGGTTTTTTGATATACTAACCGGTTTTGCACACAAAGCGCCAGGGAACACGCTATGTCGCTCTGGAACCATGAAGAAACTCCCGATAAAATCGGGTTTAACCGTGAACCGTGAACCTTGAACCCTGAACTTGGGTAGTTACAAAATTATTGTAAACTTTAAAACCAGTTAACTATGTTATTTATCCAACTATAGGATTAAATGACAATTCAAGTTGATCTGCCGCAGATTTTAGCCTTTTATCTGCTGTCCACAGTGGCACTCCTGTCAATTGAGCCGACGCTAAAAGGTGGACATCGACGAAAGCAACACCTTTTCCCATCAGCTGATTTCGATACATAAAAAATAGGAATTCGTCAAATTCAATCGTCAGAGTGATTGGAAGGGACTGTAGTAAGGAGATAATTTCGTTCCGGTTTTGCAAATTACCACAGGCGAGCTCGCCAATGATAAATGGATGGCACATAACTTCAGCATCCATTAGCAGCTTTTCAAGCTGCCGGCTGCCTTGGCGCAGGTGGGCAACCCAAATTGAAGTATCGACAAGGATCATGGTTGTTCTTAAGGGTTCGCGCAAAAATAAATTCACATTTTGGCGCTCAGATTTAGGCTAATATTGTCATATTATGAAAAGTAAAAGGCGCAGGAATAGTGGACTATTTTAAGGTTTTTGCTTTT